>JALOPA010000453.1 GCA_025454125.1 Thermodesulfobacteriota bacterium | reverse complement strand
GACCTTGCCGTCAGGTGCCTTGATGGGATCTCCCTTCTCCCCTTTCTTTTTGTGGAAATGATGTTCCCTGGAATCATATTCCTCTGCGCGGTGACACTGCAGACACAGCCCGTTCCCCTCCTTGATCACCTTGAGGCCGTGGACATCGTGGCAGTTGCTGCAGCGCACGTCCCGATGGTACATCTTGCTCTGGGTGAAAGAGCCATAAGCATAGACCTCGTCGAGAATCTGCCCGTCAGGAAAATAGAGCTCTTCCGTGAGCAAGCTGGGCAGCATGCTGTCCAGCAGATCCGCTTCCGCGTGGGTGTAATCGCCAAGGCTCGCGCGCCGCGAGTGGCAGGGAGCGCACAGTTCGACCAACTTGCGGGAGCCGATCCCAGAAGTCTTCACCACCAGTTCATAGTTCTCCACCCTGGGTCTGGCCATGTCCGGCATCTCTGCCCACTGCACGTGGAGGGAGCCTGGTCCGTGGCAAGCTTCACAGCCCACATCGATGTCCGACCACGTGGTCTTGTACGTATCCATCTTGACGTCATAGTTCTTCTTTAGGTTCGTGGAATGGCATTCCGCGCACATTCCGTTCCAGTTCTGCGCCGCATTGGTCCAGTAGAGCCAGTCCTTGGGGTCCAGGGCTTCATTGGGGTAGAGGTGGTACCATTTTTTCTCTCTCACATCCCACGCGATGGGAAGGCACTGGAACCGGCCGGCGGGAAACGGCACGAGATACTGCTGGAGCGGGAACCACCCGAAGGTATATTGAACTTCGAAGTCACCCATCTTCCCTTCCGGCCCTTGGGTGCGAACGAAGAACTTTCCATCCTTCCTGTAGAAGTGTGAGGTAATCCCGTGTGCCTGAAACACCGCGTTGTTGAAATCCCCGAGCACGGTCTTTTCATCGGCCACATCCATGGCATGATCATGGTTGGAGTTGAGCCACTTGTCATACTCCTTCTGGTGGCACTCCTTGCACTTCAAACTGCCGACGAAGGCGGCAGGGCGAACCGCTCCCTGCCCCTTTCGAGATGGGATGTCCCTCTCGAACAGGAAATAGTAAATCGGGATCGACAAAACGATCACGAGGGTGGCGATGATTCCCGCTATTTTCCAGCTTCTCATTTCCATTGACGGCAAATGGGACACGGATCTTCACAGATAAGCACGGTTAATTCTTTTGGTTTAAAACCAATACATAATCTGCGTTTGTCTGTGTTCATCTGTGTCCTATTATTGTTTCTTTGCATAGACGACCTGTTCCGGCCGAAACACGCTGCGCTTGATCACCTTGTTCGTGTCCACTTTCACGATGTTGTTTTCAATAAAAACATGATGAAGATCCAGAGGCCTGGGAGCCGGCGCATTCACCACCTCGCCGCGAATGTCATAGACCGAAGCATGACAGGGGCAGACGAATTCCATGTCTTTCGAAGACCAGGGCACCGTGCACCCCAGGTGCGTGCACTTGCGCGACAGCGCAAGGAATCCCCCATCCTCCAGCCGCGCCAGGTAGAACTTGCCCCGCACGAAAGCCGTCACTGAATTCAGCGTGAACTTGTCCACTGCCCCTGCTTCCACGATCCCCGCTGAGTCGCCCTCCTTTGACCCTGTCTTTCTGGGCTGGAAAAACGCGAGAACCAGGGCGACCACTTCTATGAAAGCAAGACCTCCCAGAACGATCCAAAGCTTGTTCAAGAAACTCCGTCGCGAAGAATCAAGGCCAGAAGGATTATTCTCTGAAACAACGGGTTTTGTTTTCTTCTTTTCTGCCATTACTCATCACCCAGGTATGCCTATGGCCGACGGCCACACCAGCTTCATGCCTTCTCCCCTGAACCAGATCCCGGTGACGGTCAAGACAAGGAAAGCCACCAGGAGAAGCACAAACACCATTTGAACGGCTTCGGTATTGCTAGCCGCATACTTTCGCTTTATTAACCCATGGAAGGCCGCCAACACCGCCAGGAGGATGACAAAAGGCACCAGCCCGTTCGTGATCCAGGGGGGTATGGTCGGCAGGCGCGCTGCGACCTCGATCAGGTACTCGTCAGCCAAAACGGCGAGGGGCGTCCCCATGAGCGCAACCAGGCCAGCAATCAACGCCATCCTCCGCCCCTTTGTTGAAGCAAACCACACGCCTGCTGTGTTCAACTGGTAGTTGATGTAAGGAAGAGCGAGGAGAGCAACGAGCATGAGGGCCGGAATGACGAAGAGCGCAAAGAGCGGGTGAAAGTGAAGGAGCATTTCCTGTATTCCCATGAAGTACCAGGGCGCTTTGGTCGGGTTCGGGCTGAGACCGGAATTGGCCTTGCTCCCCAGAGGAGCATCAAAAAGCATGGAAAAGACCAGCATGGAAGCCATGACAACCAGCGCCACCACAATCTCCCGCAGGAGGAGATTGGGTATAGCCGGAACAGTTTGGCCTTGTCCTTCTGAGCCTTGCCCCGGGGGTCTAGGGATGACCAATCCTCCCGCCCTGCGTATGCGCCAGAAGTGAAAGGGCATGAGGATCAGAAGGCAGGCCGGCAGCACAGCCGTATGTATGGCGAAGAAGTTGGATAGGGTGCCGGGACCGACTTCAGGGCCTCCCTGAATCAGGCGTTGAAGCCAGAGCCCGATCCCGGGCATGTATTCCAGCATGCCGGTGCAGATGGTGACCGCCCAGTATGCGAGCTGATCCCAGGGCAGCAGATAGCCGGTGAAATTGGAGAAAAGTACGAGGAGAAAAAGACCTGATCCAATGACCCAGTTGAACTGGCGGGGTGCGTGAAAGGCTCCCGTGAAGAACACACGCAGCAGGTGCAGAAAGGCCACGATGATGAGGGCATTCGCGCTCCAGTGGTGAATGTTCCTGATCAACTGGCCGAACAAAACTTCGTTCTGAAGGTGAAGGACGGACTCATAGGCCTTCTCAGGAAGAGGCTGGTAAACGAATTTCAGGAGGACACCCGTCCCCAGAAGCAGGAAAACCAGCACAACCGCCATGCCCCCCAGCCCCCAGGTGAGGGTCCATCGAAGGGTTTCTTCCGGGACGTTGCGCGGACGAAAGTGAAGGATCAGGCTGTTGAAGAGCCTGCGGTATCCGTCTCGGAACTTCTCGGTCCTCAAAGTGCCTATTCCCTTTATTTCATTCTCGTGAAGTAAACGTCGAAACTTTGCTTCATGGCGGCCTGGAAGTACACGCCTCTGAGCACATCCTCTTTAGGATCATAACTCAGAGTCTAGGTGCTTCCGGGGTAGCCCGTGTCCCTCAACTCGATGAAAACCTTTATCTTGCCGCTTTCTCTTGTTGCTTGGGCTTTTGAAACATTGATCGGTCGGGGATTGAAACACCCGGCGTCTATTTTGCCGCTGCCATCGACGCTGCGGATCTGGATAATGTATCCGCCGTCCGGTCTCAGCCATCGGCTCTCGAGTGTTTCAAACCCCGTCTTGCCCTTTGCCCCTGTCCCGGATTCCTTCTTGGGCTGTGCTTCACAGTCGGAAGTGGTCTGCAAGACGAAAGCAATCCCCAGCGCAATGATTGCTGCAGCGAGCCTTGCCCGTCTCATCTGTCACCTCCTTTTTCATCCTTGCGAGAAGTCTCGCCCCTCCGCTTCTTGAGCGATGCAAAGAGAAGGGAAATGAGTCCCAACAGAATCTCATCCACAAACGGCACCATGTCGGGGAAAATCAGGTCAATGACAAACAACGCGGCTGTAATCGCGAAGAGCTTGGGGAAGCGCAGGGTCGAT
>JALOPA010000452.1 GCA_025454125.1 Thermodesulfobacteriota bacterium | reverse complement strand
GATCCCTGATCTGGGCGCGGCATTGAAGGGCGCGGATGCGGTGATCTTTGCGGTCCGTCACAAACCCTACTTGAATCTGGAGCCGGAAGCGCTCGTCCGAATGACCGGAGGCCCTGTGGCCGTCATCGATTGTTTCGGGATCCTGGACGACCGGAAGATCGAGAAGTATTTCGAGCTGGGGTGTGAAGTGAAAGGCCTGGGCAGGGGCCATATCCAGAGGATCAAAGACAAGGTGAGACGGGGAAAGAAGAAATAAGTTATCCGTTGCTCGTTATTGGTGATCCGTAAGCCGTTGACGAATACCGATTCACGGTTAACCCTGACGTTGCATAAACTTGCTTCGTGTTTGTGGGGAAGCGTCGCGGATAAAGGATTACATCGCCACAGGTTTCGTTTTCTTGTTACGAGCGCGTGTGCTTTCCTGTCATGCCCGCGCAGGCGGGCATCCAGTCTTCCGAGAACTGTCTGGATTCCCGCTCCCCGCCTGCGCGGGGACAGGCTTCATTCGCGGGAATGACGGGGGTGGCCAAGTGAAGTCCTATGCCACTATGGGCTTAACTTGCTATTCAGGGCAAGGCGGCTTGACAAACCCGGATTTGCCGAATAGTATGCCTCTGTTTATGAGAGATGAGGGGAGAGGGGGTGATGCACCTAGATCGAGTCAAGGGCTACTGTTCCGAAACCACAATCTTTTGACGAGGAAATGAAAGGAGGTTTCCATGAAACGAGTTCTCACGATTTTCATTGTTCTCGCTGCTGTCATTACCTTGGCCGCAGCCCCGGCATTGGCGCAACAGAAGAAGGCGGAACCAGCGAAGAAACCTGCAGAGTTCAAGTGCGAAGACCCCATGGGGGTGGTGAAGATCAAAAAAGGGGACCCCATTCATATCGCCAACTGGATGGTGGTGGCAGGACCGGACGCTTCTCTGGGAACGGACACCAAGAGAGGCGTCGAGATTGCCGTTGACGACATCGGGGGAAAGCTCCTCGGCCATCCGATCAAGATCACCACTCAGGACACGGGATGTAACGCTGAGGGCGGTCAGGCGGCTGCAACCAAGCTGGCCTCGGATCCCACCATTGTAGCGGCTGTTGGGTCCAACTGCTCCAGCGAAGCGCGACCAGGCGCCCCGATTCTGTGGAAAGCCGGCATTGCGACCGTATCGCCCTCCAACACGGCCCCTTACCTGACAGACCCGAAGCGCGGCGCTGAGTACAACGGCTACCTGCGCACGGCCCACAACGACAAAGTCCAGGGCGCTGTGGCAGCCGAGTTTGCGATCAAGAAACTGGGAATCAAAAAAGCAGCCACGATTCATGACGGAAGCGTGTACGCCGAGCAACTCCAGGCTGTGTTTGCGGAGACCTTCAAGAAACTGGGCGGCACCATCACAGCCCAGGAAGCCGTGGCTCCCACCGACACCGACATGAGACCCGTGCTGACCAAGATCGCCACGGGCAAACCCGAGTTCCTGTACTACCCGATCTTCATCGCCGCGGGCGGTCACATCACGCGCCAGGTCAAGGAAGTGGCGGGCCTCGAGAAGATTTACCTGATGGGCGCGGACGGCATTTTCTCGCCTGACTTTTACAAAGCGGCCGGCGACACCGCGATCGGAATGTTCCACTCCAGCCCTGATTTCTCCGCATTTGCGGCGGGCTACAAGGATTTCAAGGCCAAACATCTGAAGAAGTACGGACAGGAGCCGCTCGCTCCGTTCCACGCCCACGGCTATGATGCGGCCATGCTCATTTTCGCCGCCATCAAGAAAGTCGGCAAAGTCGGTCCGGACGGCACCCTTTGCATCGGAAGAAAGGCTCTGCGCGATGCCCTTTATGCGACCAAGAACCACAAGGGGCTGACCGGCAACCTCACCTGTACCGAGTTCGGTGACTGCGCAGACCCAAGAATCGCCGTTTACATCACCACGGCGGACAATGTGAAGAAGGGGGTCATGCCGGATACACCCTACTGGAAACCCTACTAGCATCCAATTCAGGGAAACCCGGTCTCGAGAGAGACCGGGTTTCAAGTCCCAGATAGCCCGTGGAGTGCGCCCAACACTTCTTGACATTAGATCCAGCGCGATGATGTGAATCAAAGCGCGTATTCCCTCGTAGATACTGGATTCCGGGCCAAGCCCGGAATGACGGACAAAGGGAAGGAATTTAAGACGCATTACACGAGGATGAGCCGGCCCAACATCGCATGACCGGCTCATCCGTTGTTATGGAGAACTGTCCGAAGAGAACATTAAAAAGGAATCTCTTATGCTCAAGGGATGGAGAGAGAGAGTAACAGGCACGGACCTGGTTATGTGGCTCATCGGTGCGGCCATCTTGGGAGTGGTCCTTGTAGGATCCGTGGCGACGCTTGCTTCGGGCCGGTATGCGGGGCGGCACTGGTTTGACTTCATGGTCTTCGGCCTTGCCCAGGGAAGCATCTACGCCCTCATCGCCATGGGCTACACCATGGTCTACGGCGTCCTGCGCATGATCAATTTCGCGCACAGCGAAGTCTTCATGAGCGGCCCTTACACCGCCTACTACGTGGCCGCCGCCTTTTACCAGTCCGGTTTCCTGGACCGCCACCCTTTCCTGAGCCTGGTGGTGGTCTTCCTCGTGGCCATGGCGACCTCGACCCTCATCGCCTACCTCTTGGAACGCATTGCCTATCGACCGCTGCGCAACGCTCCAAGGTTGATCCCTTTGATCACGGCCATCGGAGCCTCTTTCTTTCTCCAGTACATGTTTCGAGGGCTCTATGGCCCGGGTTTTCAGGCCTACCCGGTGATCAAGGTCCTGGAAGGGCAGTGGACTTTCTGGGGACTGCGAATTCTGAAGTTCCAGGCCCTGGTCATTGTGGCGGCGGCGCTCCTCATGTGGGCCCTTTATGCCTTTATCCAGCGCACCCGGGTGGGGAAAGCCATCCGGGCCGTCTCTGAGGACAAGGAGGCTTCTTATCTTATGGGAATCGATGTCGATAAGATGATCTCCATGACCTTCATCATCGGAGGAGCCGCGGCAGGGGCGGCCGGCGTGCTCTACGCCATCATGTTCAAGCAGGTGCACTTCTTCATGGGATTCATTCCGGGGATCAAAGCCTTCACCGCGGCGGTGCTCGGCGGCATCGGAAACATCCCGGGCGCCATGTTGGGAGGGATCTTCCTCGGCCTCATCGAGTCGATCGGGCCGAGCCTGTTCCTGGACGGTCTGGGCATTGTGGCGCCCTACCAGCTCAAAGACGCCATCGCTTTCATTATGCTGGTGCTGGTCCTGATCTTCCGTCCCACAGGGATCATGGGAGAACGTCTGGCAGTGAAGAAGGCTTAACGGAAAGGATGACACGATGACACGAGTTCTCACCCTTTGGAAACACGGAGTCATGAACGGGTTGCTGGGCGGCCTGATCACCATCCTTCTCTCCCTCACAGGAATGGTCGAGGCTTTTAGCCAGCGGCAGATTGTGAGCGGCCTCCTCTCCATGGATCAGTCCCTCCTCGGTGTGGCGGCCGTCTTTGTCGGCTATCTCGCTGCGAAAAAGACCCCCTCCGGCCATCCCTCGTGGGTGGTGATCAACTCCCTGACCTGTGGTTTCGTCACGGCAGCGATGCTCATGCTCCTGCTCGTGGTCGGAGACCTGGTCAACTTGAGGGCTGTTTTCGTCAATGCGTCCCCGGCGCTCTATGAGCTGCTCAGCTTCGGGCATGGCTTTGAAACCGCGCCCCTTCTGTTTG
>JALOPA010000451.1 GCA_025454125.1 Thermodesulfobacteriota bacterium | reverse complement strand
CACGCAGAGTCCGAGCAGTCCAATCCCGATGATGTCGGTGGTCGTTCCCGGGTCCACCATCATGAGTCCTCCCGCAAGGAACAAGATCCGTTCAATCCAGTTCATGGGCGCCAGGAAAAAGCCGATCATGGCCGAGCCGATGGCCGTCATCCCCGTACATGATGTGATCAGGGTTTGAATCATCGAGTACCAAGTGGTGTTCACCCAGAGCATCGAGGGATTCAAGACAAAGATGTAAGGCGTCAGAAAGGCGCCGATGGCCAGCTTGGTGGAGGTTATCCCGGTCTTCAGAGGGTTGGACTTGGCGATGCCGGAACCGGCATATGCGGCCAAGGCAACCGGCGGCGTGATGTCGGCGACAATCCCGAAGTAAAAGACGAACAGGTGGGACGCCAAGGGGTGCACCCCGAGCTGGATCAGAGCCGGAGCGGCGATGGTGGAGGTGATGATGTAGTTGGCCGTGGTCGGCACGCCCATGCCGAGAATGAGCGAAGTGATCATAGTGAAAATGAGGGTCACCAGAAGATTGCCTCCGGCCAGTTCCACCAGCCCGTTTCCCAGCTTGAGACCCAAACCGGTGAGCGTGATGGCCCCGATGATGATCCCGGCCGAAGCGCAGGCCAAGGCTACACCGATCGCATTGCGGGCTCCGAGCTCGAATCCGTCGGCGATTTCCCTGAAGCTCATTCGCGTCGCCTTTTTCAAGGCGCCGGCGATGATACAGGTCACCAGCCCCATGAGCGCCGCGTAGAGCGGTGTAAATCCCACGGAGAGAAAGAGAATGATCGCAAAGAGGGGCACGAAGAGGTGTCCCCTCTCCCTCATCACATTGCCGAACTTGGGCAGCTCGTCGCGGCTCAGACCTCGCAGGTTGCATCGCTTGGCCTCGAAGTGAACCTCCATGAACACACCGAAGAAATAGAGGCAGGCCGGGATGGCTGCGGCCTTGGCAATGTCCAGGTAGGGCACGCTCAAGAACTCGGCCATGATAAAGGCCGCCGCGCCCATGATGGGAGGCATGATCTGGCCTCCTGTGGACGAAGAGGCTTCCACAGCCGCCGCGAACTCGGGCCGGTAGCCCAGGCGCTTCATCATGGGGATGGTGAGGCTCCCGGATTCGACCGTGTTGGCTACGGAGCTGCCGGACACCGTGCCCTCCAGGGCGCTCGTGACGATGGCCATCTTAGCCGGGCCGCCTGAGGCCCAGCCTGCCACGGCGTTGGAGATGTCGATGAAGAGCTGGCCCAGACCGGATTTTTCGCGAAAAGAACCGAAGAGAATGAAAAGGTAGATGAAGGTCGCTGCCACGCCCAGGGGAATGCCGAGGATGCCTTCGGTGGTGAGATACATGTGGGAGGCGATGCGTTCGAGCGAATACCCTCTGTGCGCCATGAATCCAGGGAAATAAGGCCCGAAGTAGGTGTAAACAATGAAGAAGGCCGCCAGACAAACGATGGGCAGCCCGACGACCCTCCGTGCCGCCTCCAGCGTGAGCAGGATGCCGCAGCCCGCAGCGATGTAGTCCATTCGGGAATAATCGCCGCCGGCTTCCATGATGCGAATGTAGTTCACGGCCATGTACAGGCCGATGTAACCGGCAAAAGCGACCAGGGCCCAGTTGTGCCAGCTCAGGCGGTTGGAACTGCTGCCGGAGCGGGCCGGGAAGAGCAGAAAGGTCAGGACAAAGGCATAGGCCAGGTGCACGGAGCGCTGGAGTTGGGCAGGGAAGAGGCCGAAGGCCGCGGTGTACACCTGAAAGATGGACCACGATACACCGATAAGATAGACAACCCAGCGTGGAATTCCGGTCAGTTTGCGGGCAGAGGCTTCCTTGTCGACCTTCTGGAGAATCTTTTCGATCTCTTCTTTGGAGACAACCTCGACCCCGTCCATCACGGGGGTCGTGCCGCAGGTATTCTCTTTGCTCTTTTCCGTTTCGCTCATGGGGCACACCTGTTTCTCAAGCGGTCAAGCCATCGTGATTTTCGAATGCGCAGAGTCAACGCACTTCCCGGTTCCGCCAGGTCTGAGAGGCGAATCTCTTGCCCCTTGTAATGCAGCGTGTGCTCGGCGACGCGACCCACCCGGACCGTGACTTCCGGAGCGGGGCGGTTCACGGTCCACTCCAGCCAACCGTCCGGCGCTAAGGTCAGGGTGCCGTCCTGCGTCGAGGCCTCCGGCATGCCGGCGCCGAAAGAGTCGAACCGAGACCGAACGATGACCAGGTGATCGGCCTCGACCCTCAGGGTGTCATAGACCGGCCGGCGGTTCACGGAATGGACGAAGGCCAGCACGAGCTCGTCGCCCGGCCGGACCCCGGTACAGAAGGCCGTGCGGCCGCTGCGGCCCTCGACGATTTCAAGCACAGGAAAAAGAGGCCAGAGCAGCAACAGGGCACCGGCTCCCACACCGGCTGTGATCGACCACGCCACCCGACGACGGCTCATGGGCAGTGCCGCGCAAACAACGAGAGGCCTGAGGAAGCGACATTCATCGTGAACGCCATCTCAACCCATCCTCAGGCCCCTGTGATAAGGAACCCCCTGTTGCGGATCCCTGTTGTTCTGGTGGATGCAAACGCCCTTTCAGAAAACCCATCCCTGCGCGGGCATCACTTCATCAGACCCTTTTCCTTGTAGTACTTCACCGCTCCCGGGTGAAAGGGGATGGAGACGCCCTTCACCGCGTACTGCGGATTCAGTTCCTTGCCCTTGGCATGCGCTGCGGCCAGTTCCGCCTGGTTTTCAAACAGGGTCTTGGTTAGGTTGTAGACCATGTCGTCTTTCAGTTGGCTGCCGGCGATGAGGACCGCGGTCACCGCGACGGTGGACACTTCAGCGGTCTGGCCCTTGTAGGTGTTGGCCGGGACTTTCGCCGCAGCGAGGAACGGATATTTCTGAGTCAGCTTGGCCGTGATGTCCGCCGGGATATCCAGGATCCGGATTTCGTTCTGGGTGGCCACATCCATGATCCCTGCGTTGGGGATGCCGGCGGTGACGATGAAGGCATCGATGTGTTTGTCCTTGTAAGCCTCAGCGCTCTCGGCGAAAGACAGGAACTGGAAATTCACGTCCTCTTTCTTCATCCCGTAGGCGTCGAGGAGCTGGCGGAAATTGGCCTCTGTGCCGCTGCCGGGTGCACCCACGCCCACCTTCTTGCCCTTGAGGTCGGCAATGGATTTGATCGGGCTTGCGGCGCCGACCACCACCTGGACGATCTCAGGATAGAGCACCGCAATGGCGCTCATGCCCTTGAGGGGCTCCTTGAAAGCCTCTTTTGCATTGAAGGCGAAATCCAGGGTGTCGCTCTGCACCAGGGCCAATTCGACTTCCTTCTTATTGATCAGCCGGACGTTCTCCCCCGAGGCACCGGAGGTCTGTGCCGTCACGTTCATGTCCTTGATTTTGGAGTTCCAGATCTTAGCCATGGCCCCGCCAAAGGGATAGTAAGTCCCAGCCGTGCCGCCGGTGGCCAAAACCAGGTTGTCCGCTGCGCCCACGGATACGATTGCGCCCATCAGAAACAGAACCGCCACACACGCACCAAACAGTTTTTTCATGGAGCACCTCCTTGATTTGTTTGACGTTATCGATCTGCCGAGTTTGTGAAGGCACACTTCAAACAGGACGGAGTATAGGGGATTACGGTCTTACGCGTCAAGGAGAAACGTAAGGTTGGGGCACAACCGTAGCGGACAGAGAAGTCTGAAGAAAACTCACTTGACCATGGGCTGAATCTT
>JALOPA010000450.1 GCA_025454125.1 Thermodesulfobacteriota bacterium | reverse complement strand
CCCCTGAAAGGACGCTTTCCTTGGTGAGGAAATTCTCGAAGGTCTCGGAGGCTTCCTCGGCTTTTTGGCTTCCCATTTCTATGGTGAGGAATTTTTTCTCCTCGGCGCTCCCCTGAACCAGAGGCAGAAAGAACCACCAGGTCAGCCCGCTGGTAAGGATGGCGATCGGGACCTTGCCCTGAGCGCTCAAGGAAAGCATCTTCTCCTGATGTTGGGGAAACTCCTTTTCATTCTTTTTCACGAGAATGAAGATCTTGTTGGTCTTTTCCTTTCTGAGGCAAAAGTCCACTCGGGTGCCCTGAACGTCGTATTCGGGCTGCACCTCATCCACGTCAAAAGGATCCCAGTCCAAAAGGGAAAGGATTTTTAGGACCACCCCCTGTTTGATGGCGGCTTCATCAAAAGTGACGACCCGGTCATCCGACTGGATTTTCTTTATGAAATCAACAAGCTTCTTCATTGCACGCCCCTCTCTCACTGGCCCGTTTAGAGAAGGAAAGAAACCCGGCAGCGCTCTTTCCCGGAAGGGAAAGAGGGGAGGGTTTCTTTATGGTTAAAAAGTATACTGAAATTGAATGCTTATGTCAACAGAACAGTGGAGGCAATTCCACGTGAAGTGCGCTTTTCCAAGAGCGCGCCTTCACGCAACCGGGTGAGCCACACGACTGCGCAGCGGGAGTAATGAGTTATGAGGACTGAGGACTGAGGACTGAGTGAGAGCAAAAGACGGAATTTCTTGACGTTTGCTCAGTCCTCATCACTCGGCCCTCAGTCCTTTCGTTTAAAGCTAAACCGTGTAGTAGTAGTCCAGCCCCAGATGCGTGATCTGCTCTTCGCCCATGAGGTAACGCAGAGTGTTTTTCAATTTCATGGACTGGATAAACAGATCGTGTTCCGGATACAGGTTCGGAGCGCACTGGGGGCTCTTGAAATAGAAAGAAAGCCACTCCTGGATGCCCCCCATTTCCGCGCGTTGAGCCAGATCCATGAACAGGACCAGATCCAGGACCAGCGGGGCGGCAAGAATGCTGTCCTTGCAGAGGAAGTTGACTTTGATCTGCATGGGATATCCAAGCCATCCGAAGATGTCGATGCAGTCCCAGCCCTCCTTGTCGTCTCCCTTGGGCGGGTAGTAGTTGATGGTCACTTTGTGGTAGAAATCTCCGTAGAGGCTCGGATACACCTGCGGTTGGAGAATGGTGTCCAGCACGGAGAGCTTGCTCGTCTCTTTGGTCTTGAAGGAATCCTTGTCATCCAGCACAAGGCCGTCCCTGTTGCCGAGGATGTTGGTCGAATACCAGCCCGCAAGCCCCAGCATTCTGGCTTTCAGACCAGGGGCGAGAATCGTCTTCATCAGGGTTTGGCCTGTCTTGAAGTCTTTGCCGATCAGGGGCAGGTTCTTCTGGGTCGCCAGTTCGACCAGGGCCGGAATGTCCACCGTGAGGTTCGGAGCCCCGTTGATGAAGGGGATGCCGCTGGTCAAAGCGGCATAGGCGTAGAGCATGCTCGGGGAGATGGACGGATCGCTCCGGCGCAGCCCTTCTTCAAAGGCGCTGAGGGAGGAGTGAACCGGCCCCGGCTCAAGATAAGCCTCTGTGCTGGCGCACCAGACCATGACGCAACGGGCCACGTTCTTTTCCCGCTTGAACGTCTCAATGTCGGCCTTGAGAGCGTCCACCAGCTCCAAGTGGGTCTTCTCTTTCTTGACATGGGGACCGTGGAGGTTCTTCACGTATTCCTGCTTGAACACGGCGGTCCAGGGTTTGATCGCCTGCAGCTCGGCTTGCACGGGCTCGAGATCCTCCTTCTTGAGCACCGCGGCCTGACGCGCCCCTGTGTAGCAATCGTCCGGGAAAACGTCCCAGCCTCCAAACACCAGGTCCTTCAGATCGGCCAGAGGCACGAAATCCTTGAGCATGGGAATTCGGAACTCAAACCTCTTTCCCAGGCGTATCGTCCCCATCTGGGTCAGAGACCCGATGGGAAGCGCCAGACCCTGCCGAATCGCCGCGACTCCTGCCAGAAAGGTGGTGCTCACGGCCCCGCCGATTCCAGGGATGAGCACTCCCAGTTTTCCTTCTGCTTTGTGAATTTCTTTTTCCCTTCTCATCAGCACACTCCTCGCTCCGTCGTACCGTTCGGATGGAATCTTCTGCAAACCTTGTCGGAGGCTAGATCTTCCGGCCCCGTTCGGCAAGACATTTCTTGCCTGCTTTCGATGAACTCGTAGGAACTCAGAATAGGTCCTTTTCCGTCATTCCGGTAGGAAGGAGCCGGAATCCGATGTTTTCGAAGAGTCAAGAAATGACTGGACCCCGTTTTTCAACGGGGTGACGACTTCTTACGAAGTCGTCACTTTTGCCCGCTCGGTTTGGAAAAGGCCTTGGCCTTCACTTTCCCGTTCAGGAACTGGACGCTGATGGTCCCTTCTGTCGACACCCATTTTGAAGACGTTCCCGAGAGGCCTGCCACATTGATTCCGGAAGACTCGGTGGGTGAGCCGAGAAGGCTCTTCACCTGCTCCTCAGTCATGTCGATTTCGATCTTGGCGTAATTGCTCTCGTTGACTTTTGACCCGCACGCACCCAAGGCGCACAGGAGGAGAACCAGCACTGCCGCCCGGATGCCGGGAAACCGATTCGCTCCCATCAGAACTCTCCCGCAGTTGAGCGCCCTTCACGACTCAAAGGCGCTGAGGAAGTCCTCCGCTTCCTTGATGGATTTGCCCATGTCGCCGATCAGCTTTTTCACTTCGGTCTCGATCTCTCCCACTTCCTGTTTCAGCGCGCCCACGGCCTGGGCGTTCAGGTTGTGCTTGAGGTAAAGCACATAGTCTTTGAGCTTCTTCAAGACCGGATCCATGCCCTCTTCGGCCTTGTTCATGGCCTTGTGGAGGCGAACGTAGCGCTCTTTGGTGCTTCTGAGGGAGGCGCTGCTCTTGGCCTTGAGATTCGGGTTGCTGATCTCCGCGATCTCCTTTTCCCATTCCCGGAAGAGGTCCGAAGCGATCTGCTCCACATTGTCGATTCTCTTCCTGACCGCGTTCGCCCTCTCTTCGCTTTCCTCGTAATCGGATTTGAGCTTGTCGTAGAACTTCTCCAGGTCACCGCCCTTGAACCCATACATCTCTTTCATCCGGGTCAGCACGTCCTTGAACTGCTGGGTGGCCTGCTCCTGCTCTGCCGTGGCTTTCTGCACCTCCTCCTTCAGAAGGTGTCGCTTTTCCTTTCCGAGCGTCTCCCACATGGAGTAGTAAGCGGTCTGACACCCTGAGCTCACGAGCAACACGGCGGCAATCAAAAGACGGATCATCGGCAACCCCTCCCTAAACCCGGATGGGCTTCTTTTCCTTCCCCAGCCTTCTTCTTTCCTCGTCCCTCACTTCCCTTCTGAGAAGTTTCCCCACCTTGGACTTGGGAAGCATGTCGCGGAACTCCACGTACTGGGGCACCTTGTAAGCGGCCAGCCGTTCCTTGCAGAACTTCAGCAACTCGGAACCGCTCACACCACGCACGTCTTCCTTGAGCACGACAATGCCCTTGATCCTTTCCCCCACCTTGGGATCAGGGACCCCCACCACGCAGGCGCCCACCACGGCCGGGTGGTCCTGGAGCACGGCTTCGATCTCCGAGCAGGACACTCGGTACCCTTTGTACTTGATGATGTCCGCGCTCCGGTCCACGTAGAAAAGCTCGCCTGCTTCGTCCATCTTCACGAAGTCTTTCATGCGGTACCAGGTC
>JALOPA010000449.1 GCA_025454125.1 Thermodesulfobacteriota bacterium | reverse complement strand
AATTTTCTGATCGAGGATGTTCTGTTCGTGGTCATGGAACGAATGGTCAAGTTCATTGTCAAAGCGCACGAACGAAGAAACGGGCGCCGCTGAAGTCGAAATCTAAAACATTCATCACGAAAGCACGAAAGAAGGAAAACACGAAGAAACCAGAAAGGAGAACCTTATGTTTTTTGAACTGCGTCAGTATCGGATCAAAAAAGGCAAGATGAAACAGTGGGTGAAATACATGGAGGAAGTCCTGCTTCCTTTCCAGATCTCCCAGGGCATGGTGGTGATCGGCAGCTTTGTGGGCCAGGAGGAAAAGGACCTCTACGTGTGGATCCGCCGCTTCGAAAGCGAGCAGGAGCGGAAAAGACTCTACAAGAAGGTCTATGAGAGCGAGACCTGGCTCAAGCAGATCAAGCCCGAAGTCGACAAGATGCTCATCCGGCCCAAGATGGTGGTGACGATACTGGAAGCGACACCCAAGTCCATTCTTCACTAATCATACTGCGCCAATCGGGCTGAGCGTCACAACGGCTCTTGGTCTCTTTTGCCGTTCGCCCTGAGGCCTAGACGGGCGAACGGGATTTCTGAGGAGAGCGTCATGAAAGGTCTTCTCATCCGTTGGCTGTTCTTGACAGTCGCCATTCTTGTAGCGGCGCACCTCATTGAAGGCATCGAGGTGAGGGGCTTCTGGAGTGCATTTTTTGCCGCGGCGATTCTGGGCGTGTTGAACGCGCTGTTCCGGCCTGTCCTGATCATCCTGACCCTGCCGATCAACATCCTGACCTTAGGCCTCTTCACCTTTGTCATCAATGCGATCCTTGTCATGATGGTTTCGGGAGTTGTGGGAGGGTTTGAAGTGCACGGCTTCTGGTCAGCGCTTCTGGGATCTCTCATTATCAGCGTGATCAGTTGGCTTCTGAACTCCTTTATCAACGAGCAGGGCAGGGTGGGCTATATCGATATGAGAAAAGGAAAAGACGGAAAGTGGGAGTAAAGAGGGTATTACTTCGTCAGCTTCCCGGGTAAAGCTCGTCTCATGGTGCTCGGGAAAACTTGATCAACTGTACGTCACTGAAGCTGACATATTCGCTTTTCCGCTCGGGGGAGCCTTTCGGGTTCTTGAAGGTGGTGCGGCAGTAGGGCATGCCGGACATGTAGGTTTGGAACTGAAGCCAAATCCTGTCGCCCTGCACCCAGCTCTTGCCTGTGTCCACTCCGCCCGGTAGCCCCGGAGCGCGAAATGTCACCGTCCCATTCTCTGCGAACTCCTGTGACCACTGCGAACCGGCTGCCGAATATCCGGTGATCCTGGAGGGGTAATAGAACGCTTTGAGATCTTTTCCTGTGATTTGGTCTTCCCCAGACACATGGACTTGCTCTGGTCCGGGCCTAAACAGACCGGCCTTTTTCAGGTTTTCTACAAAAGAATCTGCTGCAGCTCTGTCTTTGAAAGGCAAATCAACCATCAAGGTTTCCGGGACCCCAAAAGAGGTGCTTTTTTTGGCGCTGTAGGTTTCGAGGGCAACCTTGGCCTCCCCATACCGGCCGAGATGGGCGTAAGCCGAGCTAAGAACCGATACGGCCAAGCCCCGAAGCTCCGGTCTCAGTTTCAGTGCTTTCTCAGTCACCTCTACGGCCTCTTTCCACTCCCCCATGCACAGATGGGCGAGCCCTATGCGCACTAGATAAGCTGCGGGATTAAGGGGGTCGAGGCGCATTCCACTCTTTGCATAATCCATTCCTTCTGCAGGCCTTCCACACATGCTCAGCACCCAACTCATGGAACTGTGAGCAACCGGATCGTTGGGTTCCAGGGCCAGAGCCTTTTCCGCCGAAGATATCGCTTCATCGTATTGACGCAAGAGGAGATCCATGGAGGCTGCAACCTGGTATGCGATGGAAGTTGGCTCTTGCATGGCCTCCACGAGGTGCTGTCGTGCCCTCAAGCGTAGCTCCTCGTTCGAGATCTTGAAGGCCGGGTCCATTCGGAATCTGGCCCCAAAGAAATAAGTGTAAGCCAGTGCCGCTTTGGCCTCACTGTAGTTCGGATCCAGTTCGAGAGCCTTCTTGAAGCATGCCTCCGCTTTGACATAATCCTCATCTGTAAATCTTCGATAATGTTCCCGTCCCTTCATGACTTGTTCATAGGCTGCAGGGTCATTGGTCCCCTTATGGCTCACCAACACCTTCTCCCCTGCCGTCAACTTCACGGCAAGGGCCGATACAATCTTCTGGTTGATCTTGTCTTGTAAGGAAAAAACATCTCGCATGCTTCCGTCATAGCGCTCGGCCCAGACGTGCCGGTCGGTCGCAGAGTCGATGAGCTGGGCGTTGATGCGCACCTGATCTCCTTCCCGGCGGACGCTTCCCTCAAGAACGTACCGCACCCCCAGGTCCTCCGCCACCTTCCGGATTTTCACAGTCTTTCCTTTGTACACGAAGGTCGAATTGCGGGCGATGACGAAGAGTCCCGAGATTTTGGAGAGATCCGTGATCAGGTCGTCGGTCAGGCCATCGCTGAAAAATTCCTGGCTCTTGTCCTCGCTCAAGTTGACAAAAGGCATCACGGCAATGGAGGGCTTGTCGGGCAGGGGAAAGGCCATCCTTTGGATAAGAGCTTTTTTGACCTGAGCAGGTTTCAAAGAGAGCTCCCAGATTGCCCATGTGGCAACCCCTGCAATCACGACAACCATGGCGGCGAGGGCTACCCAACGATATCGGCTCTGGAGGAAGCCGGTTCCGGGTTCTTTTGGAAGCGATACTGGGGGAGCAGGCACTTCAGAAACGGGCTGAATGGTTCTTGTTTCGGGTGGCTTCTCGTCTTTCTTCTTGAGGCTTAATAGGAACCGGTCCCACGCATCGCCATTTACAGAGTTCTCATAGATGATGGCGACGTCCTCCAGCCTGGCTCCTATCTTATCGATCGCAAATTTCAGCCGGACTTTGTCTTCACTCCCTGTGTACTCGAAAAGATTGGCCCAATTGTCTTTTTCATCGTCAGTAAAAGGATACGCCTTGCCACCGGCTTCGTCGTATTTCTTTTGTCTTCCCAGGACCTTGAAAAGAGGAGCTTCCTCCAGGTTGGGCAGAGCATCCTTCCATTTTCTGTAAATTCTCGGCAGCAGATATTCCTTTTCCGATGATCCGGCAGAGCCCCCGACCGTGTCGTTCAGCAAGACAAGCAGGTCATAGTTCCCTTCCATGGGGATTGAGGTGATTTTACCCAATCTTTTCATCGCATTAACGAGAAAGGCAATGATGGAGAGGTAAAATCTTCGCGAGGGTGAGTTGAAGTGAAAGGTCAGCTCAACTCTCTTTTTGAGGTCGATATGGAGTTTAAACTGATTGAGATCGATGGTGATGGGATGGTGTTTAGTATTCTCCGTCATCTTTTCATCCACTCAAAGCTTGTTGAAAAGACAAGAGATCTTATTCGGGCTGAAGGTGATTAAGAAAATCTGACGGTTCGAACCGTCAGGAAACGTACCAGATGAGATAAGCAATGTCAATTGACGGCTTTGTGACACGCCACAAGGCCGTCACCCCGGCGAAAGCGGGGTCAAGAACTCCTTGTTATTCTTGGATTCCGGCTCCCGGCTTTCGCCGGGACAAGCTCCATTCCATCGGGATGCAGGAAGAAACCGTCTTTCGACTTTTTGCGAAGCCAACAACCTTCGATACTTGAGGTCCAACCTTTAACCTCCAACGGGAGCACCTTAAGGAGGTCACGTCATGGTCCGGATAAAACA
>JALOPA010000448.1 GCA_025454125.1 Thermodesulfobacteriota bacterium | reverse complement strand
TTGCCGTGCTTTTCCTTGATTTTGTTCACTTCCTCCCTGATCTCTTTAAGAATGAGATCACGGATTTCAGTTCCTTTGATCAATTTTGCAGTCATTTCTGATCTCCTTTCCTTTTAATAAAATTTACTTTTGCTGGGTTCAAAAGGTTGGAATCACGTTCTGGAAGGACGAAATTGCATACCACACCTCCTGGCCCTTTTGCAAAGAAAATGAGATTCAAAAAAGTAACAGTTTAGCTCTTTGAAATAAACTCGGAAAAAGGCCATGGGGGTCCCTCTAAAATCAGAACAACGAAGACGCCACACCTCCATGGCAAGCTCTAGGCCATGGGTGAGGCGGGCGGAGGGCGACCGGGGAACTAGCCACGTCGTCCCCAGCTGGCAAGTGCCGGTGAAACCCTGGTCGCCTTCGGCCCCGCCAGAGGAGGGTAAACCTCGCCGCCCGCCTTCGCTGCCCCTTATCTGCAGAGTCTTTCCCGCACGCTCTTCGTTTTCTGTTCTTAGAGGGACTCCCATGGCCTGAGCCATCCATTTCAAAGAGCTAAACTGTTACAATAAAAAGCTTGACACCTGAAACCTCTCCTGTTAAACATTGTGGTACTTAGTTCCATATTATGGAATTATTTCTATGATCATCCAGTCCGTTGATCGCGCCCTTGAAATTCTCACCTTGTTCTCCTACGCAAAGCCGCGGTGGGGGATCACGGAAATTGCTGCGGCCATGGACCTTCCCAAGGGAACCACCCACAACATTGTGAGCACCTTGGATTCGGCCGGGTTTCTCAGAAAAGACGAAGAAACCCGCAAATACTGCCTCGGGCCAAGACTCTTTTCCCTGGGAACCATCATGGGCGGAACCCTGGAAATCAACCAGCGGGCCTTGCGCCCTGCCCACAATCTCGTGGAGAGAACAGGGCTGATGTCCCGGGTGGCCGTATGGGATCACGATGCCGCGCTCCTGACCCTCGAAGTGGCTCCGCACAACTACAGCGCCCTGGCCCAGAGAATCGGGCCTCGCGTCGCGGCCTATTGTTCGGCTCTGGGCAAGTCTCTGCTGGCCTGGCTCACCGGCTCTGAAATCAAAGCCTACATGGATCGAGCCCAGTTCACCCCGTTCACTCCCAAAACCATCGCGAGCAAAGAGGACCTGCTGGAGGAGCTTGAGCGGACCAGGAAAAGGGGCTACGCGATCAACAACGAAGAAATTGCGCTCGGTCGAGCGAGTCTGGCCGCACCTGTTTTTGGCCGAGACCAGCGAATCGCCGGCGCCATCAGCCAGGCGGGTGACGTGGATCAGATTCTCGGTTCGGAGAAGGATTCCATTGTCCGGTCTCTGCAGACGACTGCCGCGGAGATCTCGTCAGCCATGGGTTACTACCCTGCAGCGCCTCAGCCGTTAAAATCTTTGCCCAAAGCACCGTCGAAAAATTCGTTAAAGAGGAGAAAAGGCAAGCGCTCAACCATTTAAACCGTTTTCCCAGCAAAGGATCTGAACATGGGTTGGTCACCATTTCGACAAACAGGCCTCACTTACAAAGACTCCCGTTCCAGCACGGGATACACTCTCATCACTCCCATCGGCGGGGATTCCACTTATCTCCTCGATGATTTGGGACGGATCGTCCATCGCTGGCTTTTCCCATCTTTCCGACCCGGCTACGGCTATCTCCTGCCGGGAGGAAACCTTCTGGTTCGGGGCCAACCCCTGGATCAGTCTGGGGCCGGCATCGCGACATCGGGAGGTGGAGCCGATATCCTGGTTGAAGTCGACTGGGGAGGGAAGGAGATCTGGCGTTGGGAGCACCCGGCCTTTCATCACGACATGTGCCGCCTTCCGAACGGAAACACCCTTGTCATCACCTGGGAGCAGATGCCCCCTCCGTTGGCCGAAAGAGTCCGGGGCTTCATCGGCAAGGAAGCGGCAGCCGCGCTCACGGAAGACGAAGAGCACTTCCGGTTTATCATGAAAGGCCTTGGAGTCGGGGGCCGGCCCAGGGACCTGAGCGGTTTCCTGGGGGATGCCATTGTGGAGATTGACCCTAAAGGGAATCCGGTGCACACGTGGCATGCCTGGGAGCACCTCGACCCTGAAACGGACATTGTCTGCTGCAGGGAGTTCAGGCACGAGTGGAGTCACGCCAATTCCGTTCAGGCAGGCCCTAACGGCGACGTGCTGCTCAGTTTTCGAGAACTCAGCACGGTGATGCGCATCTCCTGGCCTGAAGGGAAAGTCCTCTGGAAGTGGGGCGGCGGAAAAATCAGCCATCAGCACGATGCCTCCTTTACTCCCCGGGGGAACATGCTCGTCTTTGACAACGGTGCTCACCACCCCATCGTGCCCCGCTCCCGCGTCATTGAAGTGGACATGTATACCGGCAAGATCGTGTGGCAGTATTACCCGAAGCACGTGTTCAGTCTCTTCAGCGGCCACATTGCCGGCGCCGATAGGCTCTGGAACGGCAACACGCTCATTTGCGAAGGCCAGAGCGGCCGTGTGTTCGAGGTCACCCCTGAGGGGGATGTGTGCTGGGAATGGGTCAGCCCATTCCTTCTCCCTTTCAAGGGGGTGCTTTGCTCCATGCTCTTCCGTGCCCACCGATATAAGGAGGATGGACCCGAACTCAGCGGTAGAAACTGCGATGCTCATCAGTACATTGAACTGAATAAGGAGTGGAAGCTTGGGTTGCTCCCATGATCCCCCATTCGCCCACCCCTCCCCCGGCGGGAGGGGCACGGGGAGGGGGAGAGCAGATTCTCTAAAGACAGCCAAGGAGAAAAGAACAAATGAACTTTATTCTCGTCATCATCGATTCCTTGAGGAAAGATCATGTGGGTGCT
Organism: Thermodesulfobacteriota bacterium; assembly: GCA_025454125.1. Next base: position 906 of record JALOPA010000448.1, on the reverse strand, counting down.
TATGGAAATACCTGGATCAAGACCCCGAATCTCGATCAGTTCGCCCGCGAAAGCGTCCGCTTTGAGCGCGCCTACCCGGAGGCCATGCCCACCCTGCCCTTCCGGAACTCGATCCTCACGGGCCGGCGCGTTTTCCCCTTCAAGCGCTGGAAGCCCCACGTTGCCTCCTGGCCTGTCATGCAGATCCAGGGTTCCGGAAAAGACTGGAACGTCCCGGGCTGGGCCCCTTTAGACAGAGACGACACGCCCATGGCCGAGTATTTCGTGGACAGGGGGTACCGGACGGCCCTGGTCACGGATGTGTTCCACCAGTATTATCCGGGCATGAACTTTCACAGAGGGTTTCAATCCTGGGATTGGATCCGCGGCCAGGAATGGGATTGCTGGCAGACAGGACGGCTCACCAGAGAGCCGCCCGATTCCAAGGACTTCTTCACCGACAAGGTGGATCCCAAAAACCCCAAGTTCTGGGAAATCAGCCGCTACTTTCTGAACACGGAGCGAAGGGAATTCGAGGAGGACTACTTTTCACCTCAGGTCTTCCGCTCAGCCACCAAGTGGATCGAGAGCAATGCCAAGGCTGAGAAGTTCTTCCTCATGGTGGACTGCTTCGACCCCCACGAGCCATGGGACGCTCCCCGCTACTACCGGGATCTGTACTATCCGGGCTACGAGGGCAAGGAGATCATCATGCCCATCTACAGCGATGACGCCTCCGGTTACCTCAACAAGAACGAATTGAAGCGCATGAGTGCGAACTATTCGGCGGAAGTCACCATGGTGGACCACTGGTTCGGGTTCTTCATGAACAAGGTCCGGCTCATGGGTTTGGACAAGAACTCCGTCATCGTGGTGATCTCGGACCACGGCCACCAGCTGGGAGAAAGGAACTTCACGGGCAAACTC
>JALOPA010000447.1 GCA_025454125.1 Thermodesulfobacteriota bacterium | reverse complement strand
CCCGGAAATCCTTTCTTCCGAAAGCTTGATGTCTCGGCCCTGGGCCGCGAGCGCCGCGAGGGTGAACCGGAAGGAATCGGTTCCAAACTGGTCGATCACATTCAGCGGGTCGATCACGTTGCCTTTGGACTTGCTCATCTTCTTGCCATAGGCATCCCGCACCAGCGCATGAATGTACACATCACGAAACGGCACATCCCCCATGAAGTGGATGCCCATCATCATCATCCGGGCCACCCAGAAAAAGAGGATGTCGAACCCTGTCACCATGGACGTCGTGGGGTAGAAGGTTTTTAGCTCTTCGGTTTTGTCCGGCCACCCCAGCGTTGAGAAAGGCCACAGGGCCGAACTGAACCAGGTGTCCAGCACATCCGTTTCTTGAGCGAGTTTGGTGCCCCGGCACTTGGGGCAGGATTTGGGCTCTTCCCTCGCCACCATCACCTCCCCGCACTCCTGGCAGTACCATGCCGGAATGCGGTGCCCCCACCAGATCTGCCTGGAAACGCACCAGTCCTTGATGTTGTTCATGCAGGCATAGTAGGTGAGTTCCCAGTTGGCGGGCATGATCCTGGTGCGGCCCTCCTTCACGGCCTGGACCGCTTTTTCCGCAAGGGGCCCCACCTTGACGAACCACTGCTTCGAGAGAAGGGGTTCGATCATTTTCTTGCAGCGATAACAGTGACCCACGGCATTCCGATAGGGCTCGATCTTCTCCAGCAAACCCGCCTGTTTCAGGTCCTCGACGATTTTTTCCCTGCACTCGAACCGGTCCATGCCCTTGTAGGGACCGGCCATTTCATTCATGCTGCCGCCGTCGTCAAGGACCCGGATCCGCTCCAGATGATGGGTGTTTCCGATCTCAAAGTCATTGGCGTCATGGGCGGGCGTGATCTTCAGCGCTCCGGTGCCGAATTCCCTGTCCACATATTTGTCAAGGATGACCGGAATGGGCTTGTTCAGAAGCGGGAGCATCACCTGGGCTCCGGCCAAGCCCTGATACCGTTCATCCTCCGGATTCACGGCAACGGCCGTGTCTCCCAGCAGAGTCTCGGGCCGGGTCGTCGCCACGGTCAGATGGCCTGGGCGATCTTTGAACACGTAGTGGATGTAGTAGAGGGAGCTGTCCATGTCCTCGTGCTCCACCTCCAGATCGGCCAGGGCCGTGCGGCACCTCGGGCACCAGTTGATGATGTAGTCCCCGCGGTAGATCAGGTTCTCTTCATAGAGTCGCACGAAAACCTCTCTCACCGCCCTGGACAGCCCCTCGTCCATGGTGAAGCGCTCCCGGCTCCAGTCGCACATGCTCCCCAATCGCTTGAGCTGGTTGATGATCACGCCGCCGTACTTCTCTCTCCATTCCCACACGAGCTCGATGAACTTCTCGCGGCCCACCTGATGGCGATCCGTGCCTTTTGCCGCCAGCTCCCTCTCCACCACGTTCTGTGTGGCGATCCCCGCGTGGTCGGTTCCGGGTTGCCACAGGACATTATACCCCTGCATTTTCTTGAAGCGGCACAGGATATCCTGAAGGGTGTTGTTGAGAGCATGGCCCATGTGAAGAGAGCCCGTCACATTGGGCGGCGGGATAACAATGCAGAACGGTTTGCGTTCGGACTTGGCCTCCGCCCTGAACAACCGTTTGTCTTCCCAGTACTTGTACCACTTCTCTTCGACTTCTTTCGGCTCGTACCCCTTGGGCATGGTTTCCTTTTGCATCAACAAAGACTCCTCACTCAAATCAAAAAGGGTTTGCTCAACACGCAAACCCTCTTTTAATCACAAAAGCTCTAAATTATAAACAGAATTTTTTGAAAGACAGATGGCTTCGACAAAACCCAGAAGGCCCTTTTCTGTCATTCCCGTGAAAACGGGAATCCAGGAATTCCGAGACGACTGGACTCCCGGTGGAGTTCATCCTGAGCCAAGTCGAAGGACGGGAGTGACGGTGTGGGGGTTCACAAATTTCCTCAGGAATCCTCGGAAGAGTTCTCCAGGCTTTCCTTCAGAGCCTCGATGGCCTGACGGATCACTCTTTCCGCCACGCTCGCCATGGTCTCCCTGGCCACTCGCTCGACCACATCCTGAACGACCCGGGTGATGATTTCCTCAAGCCTTTCTTCGGAGATCCCGGTGAGCCTTTCGACAGAGGGCTCCTCCGCCGCGATCTGCTCACGCACCGGTTCCTCCGGGAGCGTTTCCTTCTCCACCCCTGAGCGTGCCGCAGGCCGCGTTTCCTCTTCCAGCAGGGGTTCTGTCACAGCCTGTGTTTCCTCAAAGGAATCGGCCACCGTCTCGATGTCCGTCAAGGAGGGTTTCTCCTCCTCCAGGTGGACTTCCTCCACCGCTTCGGTTTCGGGCACGATCTCCAGGGCCTCTCCCTCTTCCTTAATCTCTTCTGCCTCTTCCGCGGTCGCCTCTTGAAGGAGCGCCTCCAGATCAGCGTCCGTGACCTCCTCCTCTTTTCCTGCCCCACCCCCTGTGTCGTCACTCGAAAGATCAAAAGAGATCTCCTCGTCGGACGTCTCTTTAAGGAGGTTTTCCAGGTCCGCCTCGGTGATTTCGTCTTCGCCCACGGTCTGAGAGGGCCGGCTTGTTTCCATATCCATGTCGAGGGTCAGATCGGACAGATCCAGCTCTGTTCCCTCGTCGTCATCCTCCAACGCCTTCGCGGCCGCCGGAGGCGGCGGTGCTTCGGCAGGAGCCGTTTTGGGTTTGGCCGCCTTGACCGGTTTGACGGCCGGCTTTTCCTTGATCCGGTTCTTCAGAGGCAGTTCCTTTGTCTTGTCGTCGTCTTTGTCGTCTTCGACAAGTTCCAGCAATTCGATCACCTCGTCTTCTGTCGAGGCCTCCTCGCCGGAAAGTTCTTCCAGGTCAAAGTTGAGCAGTTCGTCTTCTGTGTCCGGCTGCTGTTTCTGCGGTAAGGGCTTTTTCGCCATTGCAGTGCTCCACTACTGGGCATTAACGATTAGCGGCTTGGCAAAAAGACGCAAAAGCCTCTTTTGCGTCATTCCGGCGAACCCGCCAGAGGCGGACAAGAGTCGGATTCCAGGGTCTTCGAGCACTTTGATAATCTCCGGACTCCAGTTTTTCACCAGGGTGACCGCTTCTTCCGAAACCGTCCAATTTGAGTATTGGTAACATAAGCGCCTGTTTCTGTCAAGAATATTTCCCATTCTCCTTAGCCCTAGACTAGTGTGGATGAGCGTAGTTAGCGCGCGGTCACACGCCCTCCGTTCACCGTTCACCGTTGTCCGTTCACGGTTGTCCGTGCCACCGGTTGCCGGCCGCCAGTTGTCCATTGCCTGTGAGGACCGCCGACCCCCGACGGCTGACCGTTGAGCTTACAGTAACAAGTATCGAATAATTTCCTTTCCCTCTTGCTTGTCACTTGTCACTCGTTACTGGTCGCTGGTTTTTCGTATCTCGTCACTTGTAACTTGTCGCTGGTTTTTCCATTCTTCCATCATTCCATTCTTCCTCTTCTGAAAAATTTTTTGACTTCCTTCACATTCTGTTTGACAAGCCGGATCAAAAGGGTATATTTGCGCGTTCATAGTTCGACCTTCCGGTTACAACACCGTACGAAACGCTTCGGGACAGAACAGCTGTATAAATAAGGATAGATCGAATGGCGATCGCGGATTACATTCCGATCCTGGTCATGATGGTGCTGGCGGGCTTTCTGGTGGTCTTCTTCTGGCTCGCCTCCGAGCTTCTGGGCCCCTTCCAGAAAGGCGGCGTGACCAAA
>JALOPA010000446.1 GCA_025454125.1 Thermodesulfobacteriota bacterium | reverse complement strand
TTCAAGAAGACCCACATCAAACCCTGGTTCATCGAGCAGATGAAAGAGCTGGTGGAGCTGGAAGAAAAGATCCTGACGTTCAAGGGCAAGGGCCTGCCGGACGAACTGCTGCGCCAGGCCAAGAAGGACGGTTTCTCGGACCGCTACCTGTCCAAACTCCTGGATGTCCCTGAAAAAGAGATTCGACACCGCCGGCTTTCGCTGAAGGTGACGCAGGCGTGGGATGCCGTGCCGGTGAGCGGCGTCGAAAATGCGGCCTACTACTACTCGACCTACAATGGCCCGGACCGTGTGAAGACTACGTCCCGGCAGAAGATCATGGTGCTGGGAGGAGGCCCGAACCGCATCGGCCAGGGCATCGAGTTCGACTACTGCTGCGTTCACGCCGCCTTCACCTTGCGGGATGAAGGCTATGAATCCATCATGATCAACTGCAATCCGGAGACGGTCTCCACGGACTTCGACACCTCCGACAAGCTTTACTTCGAGCCGCTCACGGTTGAGGACGTGCTCAGCATCTATGAAAAGGAAAAGCCGGAAGGGGTCATCGTGCAATTCGGCGGCCAGACCCCGCTCAACCTGGCGGGGGAACTGGCTGCGGCCGGAGTGAAGATTTTGGGCACCTCTCCGGATGCGATCGACTTGGCCGAGGATCGGGACCGGTTCCGCCACGTGATGCGGAGGCTCGGCATCCCGCAGCCCGAATCCGGGATGGCGAGCAATCTGGAGCAGGCCCTCAAGATCGCGGAGACCATCGGGTACCCCCTGATGGTGAGGCCCTCCTACGTGCTGGGAGGGAGGGCCATGGAAGTCGTCCATGACGAGGAGATGCTCAAACGTTACGTGGCCGCTGCCGTGGATGTGACGCCGGAGAGGCCGATTCTCATCGACAAGTTCCTGGAAAACGCCATTGAAGCCGAGGCTGACGCCATCGCCGACGGCGGGGACGCGTTTGTTCCCTCGGTCATGGAGCACATCGAACTCGCGGGCATTCACTCCGGGGACTCGGCCTGCGTCATCCCCCCGATCAGCATCCCGCCCAAACACGTGGACACGATCTACGAGTACACGAAACGGATTGCAGTCGAACTGGGCGTGGTGGGACTGATGAACATGCAGTATGCGATCGCCAACGGCGTGGTCTACGTGCTCGAAGCCAATCCCCGGGCATCGAGGACCGTGCCTCTCGTTTCCAAGGTGTGCAGCATCAGTATGGCCAGGATCGCCACTCAGCTCATGCTGGGCAAGAAACTCAAAGACCTCAGTATCCAGAAAAAGCCGATTCCCCATTTCGGCGTCAAGGAGGCGGTCTTCCCCTTCAACATGCTGCCGGAAGTGGATCCTGTTCTCGGCCCGGAAATGCGCTCCACCGGAGAGGTGCTTGGCATGGCCGACACCTTCGGGCTGGCCTTTTACAAGGCGGAGGAGGCGGCTCAGCAGGTGCTCCCCACAGAGGGAACGGTGTTGATCACGGTCTCGGTGGGACGCGGAAGTTCCTCGCGGACTAAGGAATTGAAGCTGAGGCGATTCGAAAAATCTATGACGGCCGCCCCAATATTGTGGATGCGATCAAGAATGCGGAGATCCACCTGGTGATCAACACGCCCAGCGGACGGTTGAGCAAGAGCGATGATTCCTACATCCGCAAGTCGGCGATCCGGTACAAAGTTCCCTACATCACCACCCTGGCAGCGGCTCTGGCTGCGGCCAAGGGCATCCGGGCGGTGCGACAAGGGCACGGCATTCCCAAGCCCCTGCAGGCCTATCACGCGGATATCAAGTAAGAAGTGACAAGTGACAAGTAACAAGTGACGAGTGGGATCGGGCCGGCACGGTGGCCGACCCTACGATCCGAAGGGCGGCAGGGAGCAGGGAGCGGAGAGCAAGAGAAGAGTTAAGCCCTTAGCATGGCTGTGGCCTGAGAAATCGCAGAACCAAAGGTTCAAGCCTTACCAAGGAGCTCCAGCGCTTTTTCCACGACCCGGTCGGCCGTGAGGCCGAACTTCTCGTAGAGAATCTTGTAAGGGGCCGACGCACCGAAGTGATCGATGCCGACCACGTCCCCCTTCTCGCCCACATAGCGCCACCAGCCCGGAGTTCTTCCCGCCTCAATGGCCACGCGGGACTTGATTTCAGGAGGAAGGGTCTCCCTGCGGTAAGACTCGGGCTGCTGATCAAACAATTCCCAGGACGGCATGCTCACCAGGCCGGATGAAACCCCCTTCTGCTCAAGTTTCCTGGCCGCCTCGATCGCAAGGTGCACTTCAGAGCCTGAGGCGATCAACAACAGATCCGGCTTCCCCTTTGCAGGCCCGGCAAGCCCGTAAGCTCCCCGGTGAAGACCGGCGGCCGGCCGGTAAACCGACCGGTCCAGGTTCGGAACTCCCTGACGCGTGAGCACCAGAGCCACAGGCCCTTCTTTGTGTCTCATGGCAAAGCGCCAGGCTTCCGCGGTCTCCGACGCATCGCAAGGGCGGAGAACAATCAGGTTGGGGATGGCCCTCAAGGCGGCGAGCTGTTCAACGGGTTGGTGGGTGGGGCCGTCCTCGCCCAGGCCAATGCTGTCGTGGGTGAACACGTAAAGGACTCTGAGGTGCATGAGGGCGGCCAGCCGGATTGCGGGCCGCATGTAATCGGAGAAGATGAGAAAGGTCCCGCCGTAGGGAAGGAGCCCTCCGTGGAGCGCCATGCCGTTGAGAATGGCACCCATGCCGTGTTCCCGAACGCCGAAGCGAAGGTTGCGGTTGCCGAATTGGTCCGGCTGAAAGTCTTCCTCGCCTTTGATCAGGGTCTGGTTCGAAGGCGCAAGATCCGCCGAGCCGCCGACCAGATTTTTGATCTTCCTGGCCAGCGCATTGAGAACGGTGCCTGAAGAGGCCCGGGTGGCCGAGCCCTTTGGATCGGCCGGGAATTCGGGAACTTCCTTCTCCCAATCCTGGGGCAACTCCCCTTTGATCCACTGCTCCATCTCCTTGGCCCGGTCAGGAAAAGCCTTTCGATATCCGTCGACAAGAGAGGCCCAACGGGCTTCTTCAGCCTTTCCACGTTCCAGAGCCGCTCTGAAAACCTTCAAGGCCTCTTCCGGGACATGGAACTCAGGTTCAAGAGGCCATCCGAGTTTCTGCTTGGTGAGCTTCAGCTCCTCTTTGCCCAGGGGCTCGCCGTGGGCCGAAGCCTTGTCCTGCTTGTGGGGGCTGCCGTATCCGATGTGGGTTCGGACGGCGATCAGGGAGGGCTTTCGGGTTTCCTTTTGAGCCGAGAGAATGGCCGTTTCAATGGCCTCAAGGTCATTGCCGTCTTCAACCTGCTGCACATGCCACCCGTAGGCTTCAAACCGCTGCGTGCGCTTTTCCGTAAAGGTCAGGTCCGTGCTTCCTTCGATGGAGATGCGGTTGTCGTCGTAGAGATAAATCAGCTTGCCCAGCCCAAGGTGGCCGGCGAGCGAAGCCGCCTCGTGAGAAATCCCTTCCATCAGGTCCCCGTCGCTCACGATAGCGTAGGTGAAATGGTCGATGATCTCGTGCCCGGGCCGGTTGAAGGCGGCCGCCAGAAAGCGCTCGGCCATGGCCATGCCCACCCCGTTGGCAAACCCCTGGCCCAGGGGTCCCGTCGTGGTCTCCACGCCCGGAGTCAGCCCGTATTCAGGGTGGCCCGGGGTTTTGCTTTCCCATTGCCGAAAGTTCAGCAGTTCCGAGAGAGGGAGGTCGTACCCCGTGAGATGGAGCAGGCTGTAGAGAAGCATGGATCCATGCCCTGCAGAAAGCACGAACCGATCCCTGTTGAACCAAGCCGGATGGCGGGGATTGTGCCTCAGGAATTTGGTCCAGAGCACATAAGCCATGGGCGCGGCACCCATGGGCATTCCGGGGTGGCCGGAATTGGCCTTTTCAACGCACTCGGCGGAGAGCACTCGAATCGTATTGACGCACAGGTCGTGAAGATTCATGGGCTTGGCCTCCCTCTTCTTATTTGCCTGTTCCCAAACCGGTTTTAATGCCATCAGCGGGGAGAGTCAAGGCGATTTGAAACACCCCTTGAGTTGCCACGGGTTCTCTCCGTCCTTATAATGACCTCATAACGAACCCCGGCGTTTCTGAAGCCCAAAAGGAGATCGGGCATGAATGAAGAACAGCAAACAGTGGGTCCTCTCAAGAAAATCCATTTGCTTTTGGCGGCAGGAACAGGGCCCGAGAAGTCGGATTTGACCGACGGAGCGCTCCCATTCGACTTCGTCTTCGGCACAGGAAGCCAGGGGCTTTGCCCCTTCGAGTGCCGGCTGGCCGGCAAGAAAGAGGGCGATCGTCTGAGCCTGTGTGTCAGAAGTGTGGACCTCGGAGACCTGTTCCAGCATCTGGCCTTTCCTCCTTTGCCAATAGGGGAAAGCGCCGACGCCTTTTATCTCAAGGTGAACGTTGTAAAGGTGAGCGAAGCGGATCCCAAAGAAGTGATCAAGGCTTTGGCGGAGGCTGGGGCTTGCGGGGACCACTGCTGTGGCCACTGAAGAAGGTTCACGGTAAAAGGTGCACGGTATAAGGAAAAATCAAAACAATTCTCTCCTTTTACCTTTTACCCTGCACCGTGTACCTTGCACCTTGCACCATGTACCTTGCACCTTGTACCGTGCACCGTGTACCTTGCGCCCTCATTTGACATAATCCCCGTATCGCCTCATCTCTTCGATGATGGACCTCACGCTTTCTCCCACATCCTCGGCTGGTGAGGTGCCCTTGGGGTTTTCCAGGATTCCGGCCTCGCAAAGCACCTGCTTGATGATCGTCACCGCATGTGAGCTGTAGAGATCGAGGAGTGTCCGGAGATACTGGCCGGCCGTCCAGATCTGCTGCAAACGATCCGGGCAATCCGCACGGGTATCGCTGAGGCCTAGAGAGGCCTCCGTGATCTTTTTCCATGCCTTGGGAGACAGGTTGGCCCCGGCGGAAACAACGCCGCTGAGGCTTGGGTGGTTCAGGAAGGGCAACTCATCGCCGTCGTAGATCCTGAATTCAGGCCTCGCCCTCGTCGCTTGCTGGTAGTGGCCGGCCCGATCCAGGGATCCCAGAAAAAGGAGCCCCTGAATCGCTTCGATCCCCATGATTTCTTTGAGGACGGAGGTCCGGATGTTGTTCCGCTTGAAGGAGCGGGCCAAACGGTCGATGAGCGCAGGATCATTGTGAAGAATCCATGGTTCCCGGGTCAAGGCGGTCAGGTCGCGGTAGTGGGGCGCGAGCC
>JALOPA010000445.1 GCA_025454125.1 Thermodesulfobacteriota bacterium | reverse complement strand
CCTGAAGGGCCGCAAAATCCAGGACCCCGGCCTGCTCAACCGCGTCAAGTTCTCCGTGCTTCTCACCAAACAGTTCACCTATTTCCTGGGCGAGGCGCCCGATCCCTTCACGGCTCTTTCCCGGTTCGAGCAGATCGTGAGGGATGTGGTGCAGAAGAAGAAGGAGAAGGAGTGGCTGGACCTGCTGACCCACCCGCATCTTCTCAAAGACCTTGCCACGCTCCTCGGAGCGAGCGACTTCCTCTGGGAGGACTTCATTCGCCTTCAGTATGAGACCCTGCTTCCCATGCTGAGCCCTTATGTCGGGGCCCAGGTTCCGGCCGGAACCCCGGCGAGCCCTGCTGAAAGAATGCAGGAGGCGATGAAGGGGGCGCAAACTCTTGAGGAAAAGGCGGAAAGGCTGAACCGGTTCAAAGACCGGGAGATTTTTTTCATCGACCTCGATCACATTCTTCACCCGGAGTCGACCTTCGACTCTTTCGCATTGTCTCTCACCCGGCTGGCCGAGCAGGTCGTGGATCAAGGAGCGGGAATGGTCTACGAGGATCTCATCGCACGCTTCGGAAGACCGAGAACCGTCGCCGGCCTTGATGCCAGATATGCCATCCTGGGCCTGGGTAAACTCGGCGGCGCCGCTCTGGGGTATGCGTCCGACCTGGAACTGCTCTTTGTGTACAGCGACAGCGGCACAACGGACGGAGACCGAGCGATCACCAATGCGGAGTTCTTTGACCGCTTCGTCAAAGGAGTGACCGGCCTGATCAAGTCGAAGCGGGAAGGGATTTTTCAGCTCGATCTGCGGCTCCGGCCTTTTGGGAGCGCGGGACCGCTGGCGAGCAGCCTGGACAGCTTCTGCCGATACTATGGCCCCGAGGGCACCTCCCATTCCTACGAGCGGTTGGCCCTGGTTCGCCTCAGGGCGATCGGCGGGGACCCTGAACTGGGCAGCCAGGTGGAGCGGCTGAGGGATGAGATGATCTATTCGTCCGGCCGGCTGGACCTTCAGGAACTGAAAGACCTCCGGGAGAAACAATTCAAGGAGAAGACAGGGGCCGGCCGGCTCAACGCTAAATTCAGTCCCGGAGGCCTGGTGGATCTGGAGTACAGCGTTCAGATCCTTCAGGTGACCTACGGCAAAGAAGTGCCGTCGCTCAGAACCCCTCTTCTTCGTGAAGCCCTGGAGGGCCTCTCCGAGCAGGGCGTTCTCTCGGAGGAGGAATCGGCCCGGCTCATGAGCGCTTACCTGTTCCTCAGACGCCTGATCAACGGTATGCGCATGCTTCGCGGCTCTGCCCGGGACCTTTTCTTCCCGTCTCAGGGTTCCTCGGAATTCGCTCATCTTGCGCGTCGCATGGGGTATGCCCGGGGCGGCCCCCTGGACCCTTCAGAGCAGCTCCGAATCGATTTTGAAGCCCATTCCGCTGTGGTCCGGGTTTTTGTGGAGCGCCATTTCGGCCGTGATTCGATTCCGGGAGCCGCAGCGGGCAATGCGGCCGATCTCGTCCTCTCAGACCAGGTTCCCAGGGAGACGAGGGAGTCCATTTTGCGTGAGGGCGGTTTCGACGATCCCGAGCGAGCGTACGCGAACATCAAGAGCATGGCCGGGAGCGGCGCCCGGAGATCGACCTTTGCGAAGCTCGCCCTTCTGGCCTTCGATATCCTGAAGAGAAAGCCGGATCCGGACATGGCCCTCAACAACTGGGAACGTTTTGTGAGGGCCCAGGTGAGCGCCGATTTCCACTACAGCCTCCTCCTGTCTCAGCCCATGCGCCTTGAACTTCTGCTCGGGATCTTTGCGGGGAGCCAGTTCCTTGCCGATGCCCTGGTCAGGAACCCGGGTTTTCTGGACTGGGTGGTGGCTCCGGAGGTTCTGCACAGAATTCGCGAGACAAGGGAAATTGAAGCGGAGTTGGGTCGAACGGCTTCCGGGTGCAGCAGCCATGGGGAATGGCTCAACCGGTTGAGACGCCTGAGGCGGCGCGAAATGTTGAGGATAGGGATCCGGGATATCTGCCTCGGCGCTTCGACACGGGAGGTGATGCTGGAACTGTCGAGGCTGGCGGAGGCCTTTGTGCGGGCGATCCTGGAAGTGAGAGTGCGGAAGCAACCGGAGCGGAAGGACCGCTTCTGCGTCCTGGCCCTGGGCAAACTTGGAGGACATGAGCTGAACTACAGTTCAGACATCGATCTGCTCGGTTTCTGGAAAGACGAAGAGGGGAAGGACGAGCAGGACAAGAAGACTTTCTTTGCTCGCCTCATGGAAGACCTCCGATCGGATCTTTCCAGCCACACCGAAGAAGGACATGCCTACCGGGTCGATTTGAGGCTGAGGCCCTTTGGCCGGGACGGCGAGCTGGTCCCCTCGTGGTCTTCCCTGGTCCGGTATTACACCGACACGGCGTCGCTCTGGGAAATCCAAGCAGCCATCAAGATGCGTCCTGTGGCAGGGAACCTTGGTCTGGGCTACTCGCTTCTCGAAAAGATTCGGCCTGTCTTGTTGAAGCACTGGAAAAACGGGGACATTGCCCAATCCATTGGAAAGATGCGGACAGTGGGGATGAAGACCCACTCAGGCGCAACGCAGGACGTGAAGAGCGGCATCGGGGGCCTGAGGGACGTGGAGTTTCTCGTGCAGGGGCTGCAGCTCGTCCATGGAGCAAGGATCCCTTCGCTTTTTGAGGGCAACACCCTCCATGCCCTGGAGCTTCTTGGCAAGGAAAACATTCTCCCTGAGACTGTGGCGAGGGATCTCAAGGAAGACTACCTGTTTCTCCGCCGGGTGGAGCACTGTCTCCAGATTCTTGAAGACAGGCAAATTCACGCGATCCCGAAGGACAAGAGGGAGCAACGGGCCTTGGCCCGCCGGCTCCTGGGTCCGGATGCAACCGTGGACCAATTCATGGAAAGATTATCAGGCTGCCTCCAGCGCATTCATGATGCTTATTCACGGTATCTCATGGATTCAAGGAGTTGGTAACCTTCAGAAGTGTTTGCATGGGATCGAGCTGTCTGTGATTGTTTCGGGGGCAAATCTTGAACTGTGAATTAATCTCGCCATGGGATTTATCTGCCGATTTCGGCCCTCCGGAGGTTTGCTCGCTCGCCAAAGGCGAGTAAACCTCCGGCGAGCGGGTAAACTCAAGGCCAAAATCGGTAATTCGCCCAGCGGGACACTTGAACTCGCTGAAGAGCAGCGGTTCGGCGACGCTCACCGTCCTGAGGTAGGTCGAAGGAGAGCGTGCTCCCACAGTGGAGGGAGTAAGGGGGATTTGGGCTGCTAGAAAAATGACTTGACAAGTTGCAGGAAAAAGATATTTTATACAAGTTTCCGCACGAAGAAGTACGGAGTACTGATTTTTCGACGAAGACGTCTGCCCCTCATTCGGGGGAAGGCGTTTTTTTTTGCTCAAACCCTCCGGCTGCTTGCAGTGCGGAAGTTTAAAGGTGAGGACTCCCTCCTATGGAATACAGAATGTCATCAAGCTCGAAGGAGCGTGGGGTTAAACAGACCCTCATGCCGAAGGCTGGAAAGCCGACTCTGGCTTTGTTCTATTGTCAGAACACCCCTGAGAGCGGCGAGGCCGTGAGACAAACGCTTGAGAAAAAGTATGCGTCCAGTCTGCGGCTCTTTCCTATTCCCTGCAGCGGCAGGCTCGATCCTCTGCACCTCATGAAAGCTCTGGAGGAATTTGCGGACGCCGCCTACGTGATTGCCTGCCCTGAAGGAGCCTGCCGCTATTTCGAGGGGA
>JALOPA010000444.1 GCA_025454125.1 Thermodesulfobacteriota bacterium | reverse complement strand
TGGCTGCTCAACGAGCCCATCACCTTCAAGCTCCTTCTGGCGCTCTTCTTCATCACCGCGCAGATGCTTGTCCTTTATCTTGACCCCAAGCGGCTGCCGTTACCGTTCAGCAAGGGAATGTAGTTTCACCACAAAGGCACAAAGGAGCAAAGGCACATAGGCACAAAGCGGACAAAAACATGCTGTGCAGCGTGACGTTGCCCCTTTGCTCCTCCGTGCCTTTGAGCCTCAAACCAGCAGTTCTTCGGCGATGCGGCAGAAGGTCTCCACGCCGAGGAGAAGCGTGTCCTCGTTGAAATCGAACTTGGGGTTGTGGAGAGGGGCGCCGCCCGGCCTTCCAACGCCGAGGAAGAAGAAACAGCCCTTGGCCTTCTGGAGATAGTAGGACATGTCCTCGCCTCCCATGGTCGGCTCCGGCTCGAAAACCTTGTCGGCGCCAACGATGTCTGCGGCGCATCGCCGCACCAGATCAGCCATGGACGCATCGTTGATGGTCGGCGGATACCCGAACTCGAAGCGGAGTTCAAAGCGGGCGCCCATGGAATCACACACGCCCTGAAGGATCTTTCTCATCCGGGGTTCCCAGGAATTCCAGACCTCCAGGTCAAAGGTGCGGGTTGTGCCGGAAAGCTCCGCTTCCCCGGGAAGGATGTTGAAGGCTGTTCCCGAGTGGAAAGTCCCGATGGAGACCACCGTCGGTTTCAGGGGGTTCATGTGGCGGCTCACGATGCGTTGGAGGGCATTGACCACCTGGGTCCCCACCTCCAGGGCGTCCACGCAGAGGTGAGGCATGGCGCCGTGTCCCTGGCTGCCGATGATGCGAATGTCGAAGCGGTTCATGGCCGCCATGATGACCCCGGCCTTGACGCCGATGGTCCCTTCAGGGCTTCCGGGCCACAAGTGGCAGCCTACGGCGTAGTCGACCTTGGGGTTGTCCATGACGCCTTCCTCGATCATGGGCTTGGCGCCTCCGGGACCCTCTTCAGCGGGCTGGAAGAGAAACTTGATGTTCCCTTTGAGGCGATCCTTCCTCTGGCTCAGCACGAGGGCCGAGCCGAGGACCATGGCCATGTGCGCGTCGTGGCCGCAGGCGTGCATGGCGTTCGGATGGGCGGAAGAAAAGGCGAGCCCGGTGCATTCCTGCACCGGGAGGGCATCCATGTCCGCGCGAATCATCAGCGTAGGCCCGGGCCTTCCGGTGCGAAGAAGGCCGACCACGCCGTATCGGGCTACCCCGGTGCGCACTTCCAATCCGGCTCCTTTCAGGTGATCGGCCACCGCGGCTGCGGTTTTCTGTTCCGTATACGCGGGCTCGGGAATCTGGTGGAGCTGCCTGCGGATCCCCACGATCTGTTCCTTGTACTTCTGGACGAGTTCCTTCACATTGTCCATGTCCTCACCTCGGTAGAAGAGTGTGTCGGGTTGAGAGAGCCGACCCGTGGACTATCTCACAAGTGCGGCCGCTCAGGCAACGGAATGTTCTTCTGGGGTAAATAGACTCAAGAAGGTTCAAGCTTGACGCGGTGAAGCGGTTGAAATATAAAAACAGAATTTGCAAGGGCGAATTGAAAATCAAACATAATGCGCCCGTAGAGAGCCCGTAAACGCCTTTTCTGTCATTCCCGCGCTGGCGGGAATCCAGTCCTTCTAAGGCCCCCTGGACTCCCGCCTGCGCGGGAGTGACGGCTTGGTGCGCTTTTTGCGCGGTCATCAAAGTGGATAGCCTGACAAGGAGAGAAAATGACCACAGCTTTTGTTAACGGAACGGTGTTTGTCGGAGACGGCAAAGTCCTGGAGCATGCCACGGTCATCGTGGAGGGGGACAGAATCGTTAAGGTGGGAAAGGGCAAGACCCCCATCCCCAAGGGAGCGAGCAAGATCTCTCTTGAAAAAGGGACCCTTTTCCCGGGCTTCATCGACTGCCATGTGCATCTCTGCCTGGATGGAAGCCCGGATCCCGTTGCAACGCTTATGAAGGATGCGGTTCCAATAACCACGCTCAAGGCCAGTCAGCTTGCTCTCAGGACCTTGATGAGCGGGGTGACCATGGTTCGGGACATGGGAGGCAGGGACGGTATTGATCTGTGCCTCAGGGAGGCGATCCGCTCCGGGCTGGCGCTTGGCCCCAGAATGCTGGTGAGCGGACGGATGGTCTGCATGACCGGAGGCCACGGCTGGCCGTTCGGCCGGGAAGCGGACGGGTGCGATGAAGTCAGAAAAGCGGCCAGGGAGCAGATCAGAGCAGGAGCCGACCTCGTCAAGTTCATGGCCACAGGAGGGGTGATGACGCCGGGGGTGGAGCCGGGTGCGCCTCAACTCACAGAGGAAGAACTGAGGGCCGGCATCGAGGAAGCGCACAAAGCGGGCCGAAAGACAGCGACCCACGCCATGGGCACAGAAGGGATCCTTAATGCCCTGCGTGCAGGGATCGACAGCATCGAGCACGGGGTCTACATGAACGAGGAGACCATCTCCTTCATGAAAAAGAAAGGTGTCCCTTTCATCCCCACGCTCTCCGCTCTGTTTCACATCGAACACAAGGGAGTGAAGGCGGGGATCCCCGCCTATGCCGTGGAGAAGACTCTGCGCGTGAAACCCCACCACCTGAACAGCATTCGCATGGCCAGGGAAGCGGGCGTCGTGGTCGCGGCGGGGACGGACGCAGGGACCCCGTTCAATGAGCATGGCCAGAACCTGGGGGAGATGATTTTCCTGGCAGACCAGGGGTACTCGCCCGTGGACGCGCTCAGGGCGGGAACCTCTGTCGCCGCGAAGGTTCTCGGTGTCGAGAAGGATTTCGGCACCGTGCACGAGGGCAAGGTGGCGGATCTTGTCGTGGTAAAGGGCAATCCTCTGGAGGACATCAAGACCCTGCTCACTTCCGTTGCGGTGGTGATGCAGGGAGGCAAGGTGGTCAGAAACGATCTCTAACCATTTCTCAAGAAAAGGAGGGTCATGATGAAGCGTGGTTTGAAAGGTCTTGTGTTTGTGGCGGTGTTGTTGACGGTTTTCTCGATGGGTCCCACGGTTCAAGCTCAGATTCCTGAGTTGATTATCGGCATCGGGACGGATGCCGACACCTTGAATCCTCAGGAGCAGACGACGTCCTTGATGATCAACATGGTTGAGCTGCTTTATGACACCCTCTTCTATCAGAATTCTGAGGGCAAGCTCGAACCGAGGCTTGCGACTAAAGTGGATGTTTCCAAGGATGGGTTGACCTACACCCTCAGCCTCAGAAAAGACGTCAAGTTCACTGACGGAACCTCCTTTGATGCGAAGGTGATGAAACTGACCGTTGATCGGGCCCTGGACCCTAAGATGAAGGTTCCGCAGCGCTCCCAGATCAATATGATCAAAGAATCGAAAATCGTGGACGATTACACAATTGAGCTCGTTCTCAGCTATCCCTTTGCGCCTTTTTTGCCGACCCTTTCGATGTTTATTCTGTCCCCTATATCACCTGCGGCGATCCAGAAATATGGTGAAGACGTGCGACAGAACCCGGTGGGCGCCGGTCCCTATGTTCTCAAGGAGTGGGTCAAAGGCGACAGGATCGTCTTTACCCGAAACCCGACCTATTATGGGAAAAAGCCGACGGTCGAGAAACTGACCTTCAAGATCGTTCCCGAAACGGCGACGCGCGAAGCAATGCTCAGGTCCGGCCAGATTGACATTTGCTACAAGCCTTCACCGTCCAACCTGGCGGCTTTGAAGGCCGATCCCAACATCACGGTGGACATGCCCCT
>JALOPA010000443.1 GCA_025454125.1 Thermodesulfobacteriota bacterium | reverse complement strand
GTGGCCCGATGCGCCAGGAGATGCCTTTGCGGCCAAAGGATACCAGGAGCAGTCTGTGGTGATCATCCCGTCCAAGAAGTTGGTGGTCGTCAGATTCGGCGCGACCTCATGCCGCTGCGCTTGGGGCATGAATGACTTTCTTTCCCGTGTCACCGCCGCCATCCCCGACAAGTAGCGCAGGCGAAAGTGGGCATTGAGGACCCCCTATTCGGTATAACCCCTTGGTGGAGCTTTCAGAGGGAGAACTTGTTTGCCAGAGCCGGGACTCGAACCTCCTGTCCTCACATCTCCCTTTTCGATCGCACCGGACATGGCCTCTTCGGCTACGATGATGACTCTATTTGGGCAGTCACAACTTGCGTCCTGCCCTTCCAGATTAAGGATATCCCTCTCCCCGCCGGTGGAGGATCAGAACGCCAATCCCAATTTCAAAGCAACCTGCTGGAGTCTCTTGTCGAGTGTCCAGAGTTGGAGCCCACTCAAAAGCGCGGAAGCAAGCAAATGCATGTCTATAAAGCCGAGCCCCTTGGCCATCAAGCGATGGTCCTCTATGAAACGCAGGACTTCACCATGTTCTGCAGAAGCAGCCATCGGAAGGGCTTGGAGGAGCCCCAGGATTTCGGCCCTCCTTTTGAGGTTCTCGCATGCGAGTTCACCCACAATGAAGGGGTGACACATGACATGGCCGTCCTCCAGCAAGTCTTCAAGAACAGGCTCGCCGTCCCGGAGATGCTTTACCCATACTGAAGTGTCAACGAGAACCATTCTTTACCACCGGGCCTCTCCTGCGGGGGACCGTTCTCAGCTTTCTCTCTGTTCCCCCAAGCTTGGCCAGCCTCTTGCTGCTTTCAATGGCAATGAGCGCTTCAAGTCCAAGACGGACCAAATGGGTCTTCTCATGAATGCCAGTCATTTCTTTTGCCTTATGGATGAGCTTTTCTTCTATATTCAGAGTTGTTCTCATAACGATCTCCAGTTCGTATGCACGATCATATGCATAAGTCTGCATGGTAAATATGCCTTTGTCAAGAGGTTCCAAAGCCTTTTCATCTTAGAACCTGAGAAACGATGAGGATCTCTCGTCACCGGTGAGAGAAACCGGTTCCGGCTTTTACTTACGATAGGTTGCCGATCGAGGGCGCGAAAAGATGTTGACGAGTTCTTTTTTTGTGGTGTAATGTGACTGACCGTCCAGTCATACCACGAAAGGGAGCTTCCGGAGAATATGGCGAAGGCCACTTTCAAACAGATACCGGAAGAGAAACGGGAACGGGTTCTGCGAGAAGCCGCCATGCTTTTTGCGGAACGTGGGTTTTCCGCCACCGATGTCGCCGAACTGGCCAGCAGGGCCGGTGTTTCCAAGGGCTCCCTGTACAATTATTTCGAGAGCAAAGAAGACCTTTACCTGCACGTGTGCAGGGAAGGCTTGGCCCGGTCCCGGCAAGCCGTGTACGGTGGCATGGATTCTGATTGGGACATCCACCGCCAGGTGGAGCACATCTTCCGCCAAGGGGTGAATTTCGCCTTGGAACACCCGGAGTTTGTCCGGCTCTATCTGACGGCCTCGGCCCCCGGCAAGGAGCACTTCAGCACAAAGCTTTCGTTGGATGTGGAAAAATATACGGCCGACCATCTCAAAGACCAGATTCGTCTCGGCCAGGCCCAGGGGATCGTGCGGGCCGATCTGGACCCCAAGCTGGGTGCCTTTTTCATCAACAGCCTTTACATCATAGTAGTGGCCTCCGTTGTGTCGAAACATTTCCAGAATCGTTTGAGGGAATACTTCGAGATCAAGGGATCGCTGAAAGGCCGCGCTTTAGAAGAAAAACTGAGTAGCATCATAAACGAAATTCATCGATTTCTGAGACCCAAATAATATGGCCGGTTGCAGGCTGTGGGTTTTAGACAATTGCAAAGGAGGGAGTTAATGGCTGATAAAACCACAGGGGGCGCGATCATCGCCCGGATGCTCAAACAGGAAGGAGTCGAGAAGTTCTTCGGAATCATCGACGGAACCTATACCCATCTCTTCAAAAACTGCGTGGACATGGGGATGCAGATGATCACCCCGCGGCACGAGTCCATTGCGGCGCACATGGCCGGCGCCTATGCCCGGCTGACCGGGAAGCTGGGCGTGTGCCTGGCTTCGAGCGGTCCAGGGGTGGCCAATGTGCTCAGCGGAGCTTGCGTCGAAAACGCGGAAGGCAACCGTGTGCTGCTGATCACCAGTTGCCGGCGAACACCGGTGACGTACCCTGACCGGGGAGGGGCCTATCAGTTCTTCGATCAGGTGGGCGTCATCAAGGCCATGTCCAAATGGTCTTGTGCAGTCCCTTCCTTTGACCGGATTCCGGAGCTCATGCGCCAGGCGCTGAGGGCATGCTATGACGGTCGTCCCGGCATTGTGCACATCGATGTGGCTGAGAATCTCATGAACGGCGAGGGTCCTGAAAAGGCCATTCTGAAGCCCCATCAATACCGCCGGATAGAGCCTTTGGAGCCATCTCCGGCCGACGTCGGGCGGGCCGCGGAGATGCTCGCTTCAGCCAGCCTCCCCATCATTCACGCAGGCAGTGGAATCATTCATGCGGGCGCCTATGCTGAGCTTGCGGAACTTGCAGAGATGCTGCAGGCACCGGTCACCACTTCCTGGGCGGCTAGAGGGGTGCTTGACGAAAGGAACCCTCTCTCCATGTGCATGATCCACATCAAGGCCGTCAATCAGGTGCGCAACGAGGCCGACGTGGTTCTGTGCCTGGGCTCGCGCATCGGCGAAACCGACTGGTGGGGCAAGGCGCCATACTGGGCGCCGCCTGACGCCCAGAAGTTGATCCAGGTGGATGCGGATGAGGAGGCGATCGGCCGCACCCGACAGGTGGACCTGGGTGTGGTTGGGGATGTGAAGGTGTTCCTCCAGAGGCTGATCGGGGCACTGAAGGACCGCAAGGTCTCGCTGGCCTCAAGAAAAGAAAAGATCTCCCGGGTGACCGGGGAGGCGGCAGCAGACCGGGCTGAGCTGGACAAGAAGCTCCAGGATTCAGGCTCTCCCATGGTCACCGCCCATGTAGGCCACATCTGCAGGGAAGTGTTTCCGGACGATGCCGTGGCCGTGTTCGACGGCGGAAACGCGGCGGTTTGGGCCAACTTCTATCACCAGGTGCGGGTGCCCAACACCCTGTTGACCACCAATCACATGGGCCACCTGGGGGCCGGCGTCGGCCAGACTCTCGGGGCCTGCGCAGCCCGTCCGGACAAGAAGGTCTACTGCATCACTGGTGACGGAGCCATGGGGTTCCACCCGCAGGAAATCGAGACTGCCGTGCGCAACCGTTTCAAGCCCGTGTTCCTGGTGGCCGTCGACAAGCAGTGGGGGATGGTCAAGATCAACCAGAGCTTTGCCCTGAAGTTCTACAAGGCCCTGTGGAACTTCAAGGTGAAGGGGAAGCCGCTGGAGCCAGAAGAAACTTACAACACTGAGTTGTGTGAGATCGAGTGGGACCTGCTGGCCCGGTCCATGGGCGCCCATGGCGAACGGGTGTCAGACCCGGCGCAGCTCAGACCCGCCCTGGAGCGCTGCCTGGAATCCGACAAATGCGCCGTGATCCACGTGGACGTGGACCCCTTCAAGCACATGATGGCTCCTGGTCTGATCTACTTCAAAGACATGCATCAGGAACCCAAAGGAAAGTAAGCCGAGTCCCTGTCATGGATAAAAATGTGTTCATCACCGGTGCCGGAGGATACATCGGCAGC
>JALOPA010000442.1 GCA_025454125.1 Thermodesulfobacteriota bacterium | reverse complement strand
GGAACGGTGCGCCGAGCCGGCTGCCGCCTCGGAGACAATTCAATATCGGCAAGAGGTTAGGCTATAAACAGGCAATCGAAAAAGCCGGATGAAGGGGCGAAGGGAAACCGCCTGTCTAATGGGTTTGCGAAGGGATTGCTCTGGCCGAAGGATGCAACCCTAATTGACAGGGCCTGGCGGAGTCCATGGAGTTAGGTAGGGATATCAATAAGCTGGACAATTGAGCCTTGCGTTCACAGCGAGAGAGCGGTTGCAGCCTTCCTCGGGAACAAAGCCTTTTGCCGGCCTCTATTATGGAAAACAGGTTTCTCAGGCTCACTTCTTTGCGGATTCGTAATACTGGGCAAGATGCTTCCAGGCTTGATCTTTGAGCTTCTTCAGAAGGGCAGGCCAGCGGGTGCCGATGTGCTTGATTTCCCATTCAAGCATCGCGGTCGGTTCAAGGGTCCGGATCGTGACGGTGCGTTTGTTTTGCGGGCTGGTGGCTCCAATCTCGCCGATGATTTCACCAGGACCCATTTTGCGGATGTTGCGGCCGGTTTGGGTCAGGGCTTCCACTGAGCCGGACAGAATCAGGCAAAAGGTTCCTTCTGCCGTGTCTCCGGTCTTGTAGATTGTCGCTCCGGAGGAAAAGTCTTTCATCTCCCCATAGAAAAGAAGCAGATCGAATTCCTCGTCCTCCAGCGTCTTGAAGAGCTCGCATTTTTTCGCGATGTCCTTGATCTCTGAAGCTTCCATGGTTCGGCTCCTCGCATAGGCGAATAGGGTCTATTTCACAACAATGCCGAAGGCTAGTCAAGGGCTGAATGATCGTTTGACGCCTGATTTCGGCTGGAGAAACCGATGGTCTCCGATCTTCAGTGAGTGGGATGGGTGGGAGAGGTGATTCTGAGGATACGGCCTTCGATGGGATGAGGCTGGAGGGTAGACCAGGTCAGCATCTCGCCGCCTTTGTCCTTGTCGAAGAATTCGCCAAGCCTGCTGAAGGGGGACCGTCCCGGATCCGCAAGGACCACGAGTCGCACGCCTTCGTCCATGGCCCTGGATATCAATTGGCGAATGGGATCGACCATGCTGTCCCAAAAACAGATGTCCGCTCCGATCAGCACCTTCACTCCCTTGAGGTGTTCGCGGGTGAGGTCTTCAAAACCAAGATTGATGGTGGCGATTTCCACCTCGTTGATCTCCGAGTGCCTGTGAAGATAGTGGAAGACCTCCGGGTCTTTATCCACCCCGGTCACCACGGCACCGAAGGTCTTGGCGCAATAGATGCCGGCCAGCCCCCATCCGCAGCCAAGCTCCATCACGCGGCTGCCCACCGGCATCGTGTAACGTTTCAGGAAATCCATCAAAAGCCAGCTGGACGCCCAGACCCTGTAGCCGAACCAGAGAGGGGCGTGCTTCCTTTTGAGAATCCGAATGTCATGGTGGCCGGACGACAGGGCGTGGACGCCGTGACATAGGACATCTGTCTTTCTTTTGCTGGACACAAAGTTTCCCTTTCTTTCCAGTCCCTGTTCCCTGCTGCGCGGAACAGGGCTGGAAAGCTCTACCTTCCGGCCTTTGAAGCCGCGCATCAGTAGTTGGAGCGGTCTCTGTCGCCCCATCCGCCTCTGCCCTGGCCGCCTCGGCCTTGTCCTCCTCGGCCCCGTCCTCCGCCTTCGCCTCTCCTGCCGTCCGATTTGGAAATGGCCTCGTTGACCTTCACGGCCCGGCCCTTTATTTCCTTGCCGTTCAAGGCGCTGATGGCAGCGCGTGCCTCGGCTTCGCTGGACATCTCCACAAACCCAAATCCTCTGGATCTGCCGCTGAAAGAGTCCTTGACGATGGTTGCCGTTTCGACCTGGCCGTGAGCAGCAAAGGCATCTTTAAGATCCTGATCACTGGCTTCAAAGGACAAATTCCCCACGTAAATCTTCATTGTCTTGACCTCCATGGATGACGGGTAGGGGTTAATAAAAACAAAAATTCTTGCCAGCTAGAGGGTGGTTAGCATCGTTGCCGGAAATAAGTGCCCCAACAGGGTGGGAATGCGCGGAGTTTCGGCACTGTGGAGACCAGCAGTGAGCGGTATCAGACCGGATCACCTAGCAGGTAACTTCAGGCTTTTTAGAAAAAGGGCGGCTATAAGTCAAGGTTTTATTGTGTCTCTCAGGGAATGGGAGAAAACTCCCGGTCTTTGGTCGAGAATTTCATTTGGTTTCTTGCAGGGCAACGCAGGCACAAAGATGCAAAGGCACAAAGGGACAAAGCAGAGAGCAATGCAGGAAGTGAAGTGACTTTGTGCCTTTGTCACTCTGTCCCTTTGTCCCTCAAGGTGTCGGTTTCGATCGACAGCCAGATTGTTCAATCTCCGCTTTTCTCTCTGAATCGCTTGTGATAAACACCCTCTTTAATGCCTGAACACGTCCTTGTCACCACGCTCATCCTTTTCGCCGGCTCCCTGCTCCAGGGTTTGGCCGGTTTCGGCGGCGCCCTGGTTTCCATTCCACTGATCCTTCTCTACGCGGAGCCCAGATGGGCGGCGCCTGTGGTCGTTCTCTGCTACACCATCAACCGTATCCCCGCCATGTTCGTGCTGCGGAAAAATCTCATGTGGGACCATTCCCTGCTGCTGATCGCTGCTGCGACACCGGGCGCCTTGTTCGGGGGGCTCCTTCTCAAGAGCATGGAACCGGGACTGATCATGAAAATCATGGGCACCGTGCTTGTCATGTTTTCCGCCTACAAGCTCATGGCGCCTCAATTCAAACTGATCTTTTCAAGATTCTGGGCGGTTCCGACCGGTGTGCTGAGCGGCATCCTGGGTGCGGCTATAGGGGCGGACGGACCGCCGGTGGTGGTGTATGCGGCACTCAAACCCTGGAGCAAGGAGCAGGTGGTGGGAATGCTCCAGAGTTTCTTCCTGATCACCAACTTCGTTATCCTGGGAAGCTACGGGATCCATGGCCTGCTGATCCCCTCGGTGCTCATAACCTCCGGGGTGGCCGCGCCCTTTGCGGTTGCCGGCATCCTTTTGGCCATCCGGATGAACCGGCGCATGAGCCAGCGTCGTTTCGAGATCATCCTTTCCTTCGTGATCGGCCTGATGGGCGTTTTGCTCTGGATGCGTTAAAAGAAAGGGCTGAGCTGCGAGTAATGAGAATGGAGGGAATTTCAGAAGGCCTTTCTTCGCTTGACTCAGAGGCTGGCTTGATATATCTTGAAACGTCAAGACAGAGGGAGGTGATGGCCATGAACGCGGTGAAAATCAGCTCCAAAATTGATGAGAAGGTATGGAGTGATCTCAAATCCCTCGCGAGTGAAACACACCAGAACGTCTCGGGCCTTCTAACAGAAGCGGTTAAGGAATACGTTCAGCGGCGGCGCGTGCGGCCTGTGGTGTTGAAGCATCTGGAAAGCTCTATGCAGGAAAACGAGGAACTGGGGAGGCTCCTTGCCCGCTAAAGCCGTCCAGCACCTGACTCTCGACGAGGCGCTTGCGATTCATGAAGCCTTGGTGGAGAGGTTCGGTGGGTTGAAGGGGGTACGCGATCCTGGGCTCCTGGAAAGCGCACTCTATCGTCCACGAACAGGGTACTATCGGGACCTCTCGGAGATGGCTGCAGCCCTGTTCGAATCCCTCCTTATGAATCATCCTTTCATAGACGGGAACAAGCGGGCAGCTTTTTTCGCGACGGATGTTTTTCTGAGACTCAACGGCTGGAAACTGAAGGTGGAACCAAATGCCGGCCATGCATTCCTGATAGGACTT
>JALOPA010000441.1 GCA_025454125.1 Thermodesulfobacteriota bacterium | reverse complement strand
CTCATGGCCAACTCGGACAACGTGATCCGGGCAGGACTGACTCCCAAGCACGCGGATGTCCCCGAGCTCCTGCGAATCCTGCGTTTCGAAGAAAACCCGGCAGAAATCATCAAACCTCGATCCCGAAACCGCTGGGAAGGGGTTTACCCCTGTCCTGCAAGAGAGTTTGCCCTTTCCAGGATCTCCCTTGAAAAGGGATGGCCCTACCGCGCGAGCGGCAGGAAATCCCTGGAAATCATGATCTGCACCCGAGGAAGCGCCGAGATCAAAGACCTGGAAACCGATGAAGTCCTTCCGGTTTCGGCGGGGAGCACCTTTCTCGTTCCGGCCATGGTGAAAGAAATCGCCATGCAAGGGGATGCCACCTTGTACAAAGCCGCCATTCCTGGGGGACAACACACCGCTTAGAGCAACGCGCTCAGAGCGGAGAGTTCAGTAATTGTGCGAGAGTTGAACGAAAGGAATGGCGGCTTTAGCTGAAGCGAATTGCCCGCCGGTCTCCAAAACGCGACCGCCCTGACCCCAGCGGACAAACCCCAACCCGCGGAGGGTCTTACCAAATCGAAGTGACAACCGTAACGATGGAAAGAAGGCTGAGGAGAACCACGGTCAGCCAGGTGAGCCGGTTGGCCACGCGACCGTTCACCTGGTCGCCCATCACGAAAGGGTCGTTGATCAGGCGGATCATGAAGAAAAGGATGATCGGAAGCACCAGCCCGTTAAGGACCTGGGAGAAATACATGATGGGAATCAGGGGCGCGTCCGGTATCATGACCAGGCCGGCACCCAGCACGATCATGAGGGAGTAGAGGATGTAAAACTGAGGCGCCTCTTCGAATTTGCAGTCCACCGAAGATTCCCACCCGAAGGCCTCGCACACGGTGTACGCCGTCGAAAGCGGCAGGATCGACGCGGCAAAGAGAGAGGCATTGAGCAGGCCCAAAGCAAAGAGATCTGAGGCGTATTTCCCTGCCAGGGGAGCCAGGGCCAGAGCAGCATCTTTGGCGCTTTCGATGTGGATCCCGTTGGCGTGGATCGTGACGGCACAGACCAGGATGATGAAGAAGGCCGTGACCGAAACCGTCACCGAGCCCGTGATCACGTCCCACCGGATGATCTTGTAGTCCTTGGCCGTCAGACCCTTGTCGACGATGGCGGCCTGAAGGTAGAACTGCATCCACGGGGCGATGGTTGTTCCGACAAGGCCGACGACCATGGTCATGGCGGCGGCGGAGAAGTCAGGCCTGGGGCTCAGGATTTCCCGAGAAACAGAACTCCAGTCCGGGTTGGCTAGGAACCCGGAGACAATATAGCCCACGTAAAAAACACAGGCCCCCAGGAACACCTTCTCCACGGTTTTGTAAGAGCCCTTCAGAACGAGAAACCAGACCAGGAACGCCGCGACCGGCGCCGAGTAGTGCCGGGGCACGGTGAACAATTCAAGGGCGGCCACCACTCCCGCAAACTCGGCCACCGTGTTGGCTAGGTTGGTCAAAATGATGCCGATCATGAGGTAGAAGGTGACGGCCGCTCCGAACTGTTCCCGGATCAGGGCGGCAAGGCCTTTCCCGGAAACCGCGCCCATCCGGGCGCTCATCTCCTGAATCAGAACCAGCGCCGCCGTGATGGGCACCATGCTCCAGAGGAGTCTGAGCCCGAATTCAGATCCTGCGAGGGAATAGGTGGTGATGCCGCCTGCGTCGTTGTCCACGTTCGACGTGATGATCCCGGGGCCCACCACGGCCAGAATCAGGGCCAGGCGCCGCCAATACCCTTGCCGGGACACGGTTGGTTTCTGGGATTCTGCGCGGGGAGAAGTTGGCGGGGTCAGCGTGTTCATCTCAGTATGGGTTCTCTCCCGGAAGAAAACGATTTCGCCTTAACACAGGTTAAGGAGGTCAACCAAGGTGCGGGGCCACGGCTTCGAGCAAGCTCTTGAAACGGATGACCCCGTGGATCCGGCCTTCCTTGTCAACCACGGGCAAGGCTCTCAGTCCGTACTTGGCGAAGAGGTCCGCAATGTCGCTCTTTTTGTCGTCAAGATCGGCGGTGACCACCCTCTTGACCATGATGGACTCGAGGGGCGCCTGGGGATCGCTCGTCAGCAATTCGCGCAGATTCACCGCCCCAACGAGCTGACCTTGGTTGTCTTCCACGTAGATGTAGTAGATCACATCCAGGTCTCGCGCTTCACGCCGCAAAGACTCAAGGGCCTGCTCCACGGTCGCCTGCGGAGGCTGAGAGAAAAAACTGGGGGTCATCATGCCGCCGGCCGTTTCCTCGTCGTGGGTCAGGAGACACCGCACATCTTGCGCCGCTTCGGGCTCCATTTCCTGAAGAAGCGTTTGGGCATGAGGCTCTTCCAATTCCTGGAGAAGATCCGTGGCCTCGCTCGGCGACATCTGTTCGAGCACGTCCGAAGCTTTTTCCGCGGTCATTTGTTGAATCAACTGGACCTGGACCTTGGGATCCGACTCTTCAAGGACCTCGGCAGCCACTTCAATGTCCAGGGCACGGAACACCCGATCCCGCTCCGGCCGGTCCAGGTCTTCAATGATGTCGGCAAGGTCCGCCGGGTGGAGGCGCGCCAGCCTGGTCTGGGAGAACTTGAGCCGGAGGATATCCTGCGAGCCTACCGGTTGAACCAGACGCCATGCGATCAGGTTATCGGGCATGGTGTACCCGAAAAAAAACCGGATCAGCGCCGCCGTCACTCGGAGCAGACCCAGGCGCCGCAAAAGACCCCTCATGCCCACGTCGACCCTGGCCAGCACGAGTTTCCCGTCTCGCCGGTGCAGGTGAAGATCGTTGACCCTGACGACTTTGGCTCCGGCTGTGTCCACAATCTGTTTGTCCAGCAAGCCCTTGCGCAGCAGGATCTCGCCGGGTGAAATCGTCACCTCTGAAAGGGAGTCCAGCGCCCCGGAACGTACTTTAACGGAGTCGGGCAACATCTCCTCGACCCAGGTCCAGGAGAGGTGTCGCCTGCTTTTGCGAGGTCCGGAAAGGATGAGTCCGGTAATGGGGGGATCATGCTCGCGCAGTTCAGCCACCAGGTCCACCACTCGACCCAGGGCGTGTCCCCCGGGGTCGATGACCCGATGACCCAGGAAGTCACAAAGGTGCCACACAGAACCATTTTG
Organism: Thermodesulfobacteriota bacterium; assembly: GCA_025454125.1. The sequence continues at coordinate 617 of JALOPA010000441.1, read as the reverse complement.
GTTCGGAGAGTCTTTCATCCTCATCCTCAGCCGCCATAACCGTATAAAAATACTTCCAAAAAACGAGGAAAGCAAGACAACTCTCGAAGCAACTTACTGCTTTTGGAGCGTCCCATTGCGAACTCAATCAATCCCTTCACAAGGGACGGCCAAGCAATAAATGCCTTCTTTTCGGTAAACCTCTCCTGGAGCTGATGCGTCAAAAAGGTTCAGAGAGGAGGACAATGAACTCAGGACGTTTTGAGGGTCACGTGATGCCGATGGGGAGTGAGGTCCCGGCGCTTCGAATTTGCTGATCGAGGATTTATAGGGTAGAATCATTTCCTGGGCTTGAGCCGGCGACAAGAGAATCCCATACGATGAGTAGGAACTGTGAACCCTCGGAATGGTCGAAGCAGCGAACTTGAGAACAAACCATCGCTTTCACCCTTGAAAGACGAAGAGCTTGTCCTCAGAGCTCGCAAAGGCGACCAAGCGGCCGTCGAGGATCTGGTTCATCGGTATCGGCAGAAGGCCTATGCGATCGCGTACCACTTCAGCGACGGCAACGTGCAGGATGCGGAAGATCTGACCCAGGAGGCTTTTCTGCGGGCTTTTCAAAACCTGGAGAAATTTCG
>JALOPA010000440.1 GCA_025454125.1 Thermodesulfobacteriota bacterium | reverse complement strand
CGCCCCAGTGAAAAAAAGAGCCTGTAAACGGCGAGAGGACAGAGACTGTACACAGGGAAGGCCAGTTATCAGCGGTCAGTGTTGAGTGAACAGCAAACAGTGAGAAGTCAAAATCAAGAAACCAGGACAAGCGGGTGGCACGGACAAACGAAGTTTGTCCGTGCCACCACGGCCGGAATTCTGCCCAAATTCATTTCTTCGGTGCCACGGACAAGCGGGTGCCACGGACAAGCAGAGCTTGTCCGTGCCACCGGTACTTGTCACTCGTTACTCGTCACTCGTTACTCGTTACTCGTCACTCGTCACTTGTCACTCGTCACTGGTTTTTGTTCCCTCAAGCGAAGCGCTCCTCAAGCCTCCAACGGTCGGCTCAGAGCCGACCATCAAACACCGGCCAGTACTTGGAGTGGACTTCCATGACCTTGCTCACGGCAGGGACTTTCCTCGGGGAACTCCCGATGATTTTGTCCAGCTTCTTGGCCTCCACGTTCACAACGCCACAGAGTTCCTGCAGGACACGGTAGCCGCATTCGCGGATCCCCCGGAGACTGTAGCCTCCTTCCATGATGAAAGCGACCCGGCCCTGGCACACTTTCTCTGCAATGGCGAGCAGAAAAAAGGTCATAAGGCCGTATCCCTCGGGAGTGACCCTCATGGCTCCGAGCCGGTCATGCTCGTAAAGGTCAAAGCCGCAGGCAACGAGGATAAACTCCGGCTGAAACGCCTGTGCGATGGGATTCAGGAGGAAATAGATGATCCTTGCAAACTCCTCGTCGCCTTGCCCTTTGCCCAGGGGAATGTTCACAGTGAAGCCCTCTCCTTTGCCTGCGCCCACTTCGCCGAACTTGCCTGTCCCGGGGTAGGACGGGAAATGATGCATCGAGGCATAGAGGACCTGGTCTGTGCCGTAGAAGGCGTTCTGAATTCCGTTGCCGTGATGAAGATCGATGTCGATGATCATCACTTTTTTCATCCCATGCCGCTCCTGGAGGTATCGAGCCCCGAGGGCGACGTTGTTGAAAAGGCAGAAGCCCATAGCCTTGTCCGGCTCCGCGTGATGTCCGGGCGGCCGGATGCACGCAAAACCCCTTTTCCCCTTTCCACTCACGATCTCGTCGAGAAGGCTGAAAACTCCTCCCACGCCCAGGCGAGCCACCTCATAGGAAAGCTCCGAAGCCTGGGTGTCCAGGTCAAAGGAGGTGAGCTTTTTCCCTGCGCTTCTGCCCACCCGCTCGATGTACTCCTTCGTGTGAACCCAGGCCAGTTCCTCTTCCGTGGCCTCTCTGGGTTTGACCTCCAGCCATTTACCCTGAAGGGACGGGGCTTCCAGCGCCTCCTGGATCGCCCTGAATCGCCTCGGGCTCTCGATGTGCGGGACCTTCTCGAGATGCAGCGCGTATCTCTCGTCTCTAACGACCAGAAGAGGTTGCATGGTCAATCGCTTCCTTCGGGGCCTCCTGCGGGAGGAGCGCCATGAATTCAGGAATCTTTTTGTAGTGCTTCAGCAGAGCCAGGAAAACGGCCCTCGAAATCTCAGGCCGGGTTTCCGGCTTCACACATTCCTTGACGGCGCTGAGCGCCGCGTTCCTTCTGGAGAGGTCTTTCTGATTCCTGGGCTTTTTTCGCAGCCTCTTCACCTCTCTGACGATCGCTTTGGAAAGCTCCTGGATGACGTCCTCTCTAAGGGTGTGGCAGCGGTGCGCCATGGCCACGATGGATCTCAAGAGATACCCTTTGGGCGTTTTCAACACGTAGCTCGAAAGGCCTCTGGGCTCGAACCCGACCGCCTCATAAAATCGCCGGGCTCCCACTTCCGCATCCAGCACAACCTCCCTGAGGCCCGGCATCTCGTTCTTCCACAGCAGCCACACTCCGGCCACGAGAAACGTGCCCACCCCTTTGACCGGCTTGGCCGAGAGGCCCTTGGGGTCCCATGTTTTGCCCCGAAGACTGGCCAGGTACTTGATCTCCAGATCCTTCTTGAAAAGCTGCTCCCTCAGGGTAAGGTAGATCAGACCCACAATGTTCTCTCCGGTCACGCAGGCCATGAGATTGCTCTCCAGGCCACGGATCAGGCAATTGAGCACAAAGCGCACATGGAAGAACTCCATATTGATGTCCGCCACCTGCATGAGGCTGTCCATGGAGACAGGGAACTTCATGAAATAGGCAGGAGTGCTCTCACCTACCACGCCCTTGTAAAAGTAAGCAGGATCCTCTTCTTGAATCTCGACCGGCCGCTCATCTCTTTTCATGGCTTCAAGGGAGGCGATGAGATCCTGGATTTGTTTTTGCCGGCTCTCGGCGGCCGGGGACGCGTTGTCTTCGACTTCTCTCCTCAGGCGCCTGACGGCGTAATCGATTTCATAAGTCACCGCCAGTTTGAGCCCTGCCCGGTGGATCTCCGCAGAGGCATCCCTGTAATTGAAGGACTCGCTCCTGTCCTGGAGTTCCTGTTTTCTGACCAGTTCCCCGTACTTGAGGACAAGGCCCTGCTCGATCGGCACGATGCCTTCATTGAAGAACAGAACCTTGTTCACGAGCACCTTTTCGTCATCAAAAACAAAATGCAGGTTGTCGCCGTCGTCTTCACCGGCGGCCGTGTCGATGACCCCCATGCCCAGCATCTGATCCAGGGAATAGCCGATTTCAGGGTTTCGCCTGGATATGGCATCGATGGCCTGCTTGATGTGCTCTCGTTTGATCATGATGAATTGTTCTCACCACAGAGGCACAGAGGACACAGAGAGGAGGGTTATTTTTCGCCTATCGGGACTTGCCCGCCGGACAGTTAGGAGGGGATACCGATAGGCGAAAATATCCTCTGAAAAACACTTCACACGGCGTAGTCCTTTATGGGTCCGTTCTGAGGCAGAGTATTTTTGTTTTTCCCGCCATCTGGCGGGAAAAACAAAAAATCTTCTCTGTGGCCTCTGTGCCTCCGTGGTGAATCATCCTAACCCTCCGGGGGGCTGAAGCTCGTGGGGAGCTCCACGGTGAACACAGAGCCCTTCCCCACCTCGCTGGTGACCGATACCGTGCCTCCCAGTTTCTTCAGAATGCTGGCACCGATGGACAACCCCAACCCTGTCCCGTCGGGTTTGGTCGTGAAAAGCGGATCAAAGATCGTCTCCAGCCTCTCCTTGGGGATGCCGGGACCTGTGTCCTCAACGCTCACGCTCACCCGCTCCTCAATCTGTTGCGCCACAAGAGTGACCACCCCGTCTTTTCCAATCGCCGTCACTGCGTTGACGATCAGGTTCTGAAGGACCTGGCGGAGCTGGGACGGGTCGCTTTGAACCGGGGGGACAGGGTCCCGGTACTCCTTCTTGACCGTGATCCGGTTGAAATGGAGCTCCCGGTCCAGAAGTTCGATGATTTCATCGAGCAGATCCGTGACCCTCACCTCCCGGATGATGGGAAGCGACGACCGGGTGGCTTTGAGGAACTTGTCCGCCGCCTTGCGGGCCCGAACCAGCTCTGACCGCACCTGCTTCAGGCTCTCCCGCACCTCGGTACGAGCCTCTTCTCCAGAGAGGTCGCCCTGGGCCAGGTCATCGACCCAGCTCAGCACCAGGTCAATGTTGGAGAGCGTCTCGTTGATCTCCCGCAAAAATCCCGGCGCCAGCTTCATGGAGGAGGCCATCCGGTTCGAGTGCTGAAGCTGATGGTCCAGAAAGCGGATGTTCCTGCGCTTGGTCTCCAGCCTGGAGAAGAGGTAATTCGTTGTGAGAATGACCGTGAGGACGATGAGCAAAGTCCCGAGGACG
>JALOPA010000439.1 GCA_025454125.1 Thermodesulfobacteriota bacterium | reverse complement strand
CCGCACGCAGGCGCCTTACGGTTTCAGCACTCACGGCGTGTTCAATCTTGCAGGCATCCACAGAAGCCGTCTCATGGTCCAATCCCAAAATCCCCTTCAAGAAATCGCTTAGCACCTCATGCCTGTGGGTGACCGCGCCTGCGATTTCCTGACCCTCCGTCGTAAGCCGGACATACCCGTAGGGTTCTTGAATCACGAGATTTCGATTTTTCAGTTTTCGAATTGCACCCACAACGCTTGGAGTCGTCACTTCGAGTCGATCCGCGATGGCTTTGACCCGGGCAACCCCCTCGTTCCTGCACAGATGGTAGATCGCTTCCAGATAATCTTCCATCTGCGAACTGAGCTGCGTGTTCATACTCATGGCGCTCTCCATCTCAAGTTAGCTGCACCTAACTTTATGTGATCCCATGAACTTTGTCAAGATTCTCAATTTTCCTTAGACAAAAGGTGCTAACCCCCACGAGGTCTCAAACCTTCTCTGCTGTCAATGCATCGTCCTATTCCAGTGTCGTGTCCCAACAGTGCCATCAACAAAATGTCATTTCAAAGGTCGCTAGAAATCATGATGTTCTGCATACTTAAATGATCTCTATGGGATTAATTGCGAGGCACGACACGTTCACCTCATGGATTTGGTTTTGCTGGCGAAGGACGCCCTTCTATGGGCTCCTATGCTGCAATACTGCTGTCAGCCATTGCATAAATGCACCTCCCCAGAGCCTGGAAGAGCGTTTTCTCTAATGCCCTTCGCCTGCAAACTGCCCGACAATTCAATCCGTTGAGATCTCCCCGCGGCTAAATCATCGCCATGGCACAGGCTTTGCTTTTGCCATACAACAGGAAAAGGTCCCGCAGAACAAAAGGAAGACACGATCGCCCTGGTGAGCGATGGCGGCAAGGTGAAGACGGGACTCCAGGGGGAAAAGCATGACGGACTCGCTCGATGATTACATGAGAAAACAGCGCATGAAGGAATAGAAGAGGCTCCCATGCGAACGTACCGTTACCTTCTTGGCCCTGTGCCGTCCCGCCGCTTCGGACGATCCCTGGGGGTCGACCTCTCCCCTCGCAAGACCTGCAGCTTCGATTGCGTGTTCTGCCAACTCGGGCGGACCACCCATAAAACGATGACGCGCAAGGAATATGTGCCTACCGAGGCAGTGCTCTCCGAGTTGGAGTCGTGGTGCAAAGAGGACGGCAACGCCGACTACATTACCCTTTCAGGTTCGGGAGAGCCGACCCTTCACTCGGGTTTCGGGGAAGTGCTCCAATTCATCCGATCCCGCAGCTCTATTCCGGCGGTGCTCTTGACCAACGGCACCCTGCTTCATCTGCCGGCGGTTCAAGAGGCCGCCTCTCACGCCCATATCGTCAAGGTTTCCCTGAGCGCGTGGGATCAGGTCTCTTTTGGATGGATCAACCGGCCCCACACGGAGCTTTCCTTTGATGGGATAATCGAGGGCCAGAAGGCCTTTCGCGCTCGATTCAAGGGGCAGTTGTGGCTGGAGGTTTTTCTGATTGCGGGCATGAACTCCCTGGTACCGGAAGTTACGAAGATTGCGGCTCTGGCCAAAGAGATCCGTCCGGACCGCATCCATCTCAACACGGCGGTCCGACCTCCCTCGGAGGAGTTTGCGGCGCCCGTCTGCAAAGAACGCCTGGCGTCTCTGGCCTACCTTTTCTGTCCCGAGGCGGAGGTGGTTGCAGAGTTTGCGCCAAAACTGAAGGTGGAGATGCGTGCCGATCAGGAAGAGATTTATTCCATGTTGCAGCGCCGACCCTGCACTGCTCAGGAGATTGCGGAGACCTTCAGCATGCATCCCAACGAGGTGTCCAAGTATCTTGGAACGCTCTTGGGGAACAAACGAATCCGGGCCCAGGTCGTGAGTTCTCTGCTGTATTATGTGGCTGACGTTGAAGACCTGCATTCGCAGTAACGTCCTTCGTCGACGCACCGGACAGGACAAAGAGGTCCACCTAGGTTCGCCATGCCGCTTGCGCACGGGGTTTTCCCGACAAGGGGGCCATGGGTCGACCGAGAATAGAAAGGAGCTGAAATGAATTCAAAGACCAAGATCGGAATCATCATTTGTGACCGCTACCGTCGCTGTGCCGCCGGGAAGTGCCTCCGGGCGGTAAGAAACAAGGAAGGGGCTTTCAGCATCTACCTGGACACCGAGGTGGAGTTGGTCGGTCTGACAAGTTGCGACGGTTGCCCCGGCGGCAACATAGAATATGCGGGCGAAGAAATGGTGAAAAACGGAGCGCAAGCCATTCACTTGGCCACCGGCATGGTCGTCGGTTACCCTCCCTGTCCCCACATCGGTACCTTCAAGGCTTTTCTCGAAAAACGCTATGGGGTCAAGGTTGTTGTCGGCACGCATCCCATCCCCAAGAAATACCTTGATATGCATACCTATCTCGGGACATGGGAGAGCCCTGTCTGGAAGCCTCTCGTTGCACCGACCATGGCGGACGAATCGACCCGCGCGAAATACGATTAGGAGGCTAAGGACAAGGATAGTATCGGGACGGCCCGGCCCACGCAGACCACCCGGCCTCCCAGAACAGATCCTCGCAGCTCTTTACAGTTTCGCCACGGCCCTCTTCGGTCTTTTCCGTGGTGTCTCTCGGGTTGGCTCCCATTTCGGCCCAGAAGAGATTGGCCCCAGCCATAGCTCCAAGGGTGCAGGGTTCGTGGGTGCAGTTCCCCATGACCGTTCTCGGGACCCCCAGCCGGGTGACGGCGACGATTTGAGCCATTCGAAGCTCGCTGATCATCCCCAGCCTAGCCAGGGCCGTTGCCGGAATGGAAATTCGCCTTGCCGCGCCGCTGAAAGAGGGGTTGAAGGATCCCGTGAAGATAATCATCTCTGCGATCTCCTCGTTGCTGTGTTCCGGGCCCACGGGCTCGACGCAGGTTCCCACGCCCAACCCGGCATCCAGGAAGTTGCGGATGCTTCGCTGGCGGGTTTTGGGCGAAATCGAGGTGTCTGTGCCTTCCCGCAAGCGCAGGGCGTGGTAGACGCCGACATATCCCACGTCTTTCACCTTTTGCGCGTTTGCACGGGACTGGTCACCGATATTGGCGACCAGTGTGGTCTCCGGCTTGAGATTCCGGCGAATCTCGCGGGACATTTCCAGGAACAGATCGAAGGGATAGGTGGCGGTGGTCATCACATAGATGGCATTGGCCCCTTCGGCTTCGAACTGCCTTGCGAGATGAATCGCCTGTTCCGGAGAGATCCTCGTTTCTTCATTAAAGATTCTGTTCCTCCGTGCAAAAGAACAGAAGGCACAGTTTCGCGGGCAAGGGGCGAGGTTCAGTGCGAACTGGGCGTGGACTTCAGCCTGATCAGAGGTGAGCTCTTTGGAAATCCGGTTTGCTTCAGCCATGAGCAGATAGGAATCGGACGAATCCGAAGGACAACGGAGCATCTGCACCAGTTCGTCCTTTGAAAAAAGATCTCCCGCGCGGGATTTCTTGATGATCTCTCGAATTTTCATCGGGCACGTCGCTCCAAAGGTGTGAATGTATAATTTGATGGGCTCGTAAAACCTCATGACCATTGCAACGGTCGTCCCCGCGCATGAAAATGTAGGGTCGGCCACTGTGCCGACCTGGCAGGCGGAGTCGCCTGCCCTACGCGCGGTAGGGCAAAACGCATTTTCACGGCAAAAAGCCCCTTCGGTCGTCACTCCCGCGTAGGCGGGAGTCCAGAAGATGACGGAAAAAGGTGTTTCTCGACTTTTTGCGAGGCTGTCGAATTTTATTCTGAACCTTTTTATAGGATGTTCGATGCAGAAAGCCAAGCGCTTTCATGAGCCATGAGAGGCAGACCCCATGAAGATCATCGATGATATTATGTCCATTCTCCATTTCGACGCCCCTGTCAGGGACATCCGGCAGGGCGTCTTCCACACAGGCGTTGTGACAAGGTATTGCGGTCTTGCCGCAACCCTGCCTCGGGACGCGCTTAAGCAGGAACGCCCCCTGGTGAAGGATCCCGGGTTTCTGCTCGACAAAACCGCAAAGGATCTTGCCCATATGGCTTCCTCTGACAGCCTTCTTGAGGCGGCCGTCGGCATGGCCACGATTAATTCGCTCCTTGAGGTGGACACTGAATCCTGCACCGAGATCAACGCAGCAGAGGTTATTCTGGAGAAGGGTGAAGGCAAGAGAGTGGCCATTGTAGGGCACTTTCCGTTCCTTCCTAGAGTCCGCGAAAAGGCGAAGACTCTCTGGGTGATTGAGAAGAATCCGAGGGAAGGGGACTTCAATGAACAGGAGGCCGATCGCCTCATCCCCCAGGCGCACGTGGTGGCGATTACCGGAACTTCATTGACGAACCACACCCTGCCCCATCTGCTCGAACTTTGTAACCCAAAAGCCTTTGTCATCATGCTGGGCGATACGGTCCCGCTTTCGCCCGTTCTCTTTGATTACGGGGTTCACGCTCTATCAGGAACAAGAGTGATTGACGCAGACCTCGCCCTCAAGTGCGTCAGCCAGGGGGCCAACTTCAGGCAAATCAAAGGAACGCAGAAATTGACCCTTGTGAAGAGATAGCCTCGTTGAAGGCTTTTGGCGGCCTGAAAGAGTGAGGGGTTGACTCCGGTCGAGGGGTCTATCTCACAAAAAGAAGATGAAACGAAACTAGGGGTGTCAGCCTGTCACCTCTTTGTAAAGGAGACGGTCAGTTCATCATCGAAAGGAAGCACGCCGCCGGCGTCGAACCGCCCCATGACCTCGTAGCCCTTGTCGAGGGCATACAAAACCATACCTCCCATGGATCCATAAGTGACCGTCGCGATCAGTCCGAGCGCCGTATCCTGGGTGGCGGCAACCGAACCGGACTTTGGGTGTGTGATGAAGTTGCGCTCCAGGTCTTTGTTTGCCATGCGCATCATGCGGCTGTACAGCTTTCTGGCAACGCTGCCCCGTCCCGGCATTCTGAGATTCAGATCCTGTTCCATGGTGTTCAGC
>JALOPA010000438.1 GCA_025454125.1 Thermodesulfobacteriota bacterium | reverse complement strand
ATACACGTGCATGATCGCATCCAACCCCTGCTGCCGCATGAGGGCACCTCCGGCGAGGGCGCTCATGCGCATGACCCCGTTGTCCATGTCGGGAATGATGACCCCGTGGACACGCTCCTTAAAACGACGAGCATTGTTGACCATTTCGGAGATATTCACGCCTTTCGGCGTGTTCATCTGTGCCAAGATCACAAACTCACCGGACGACAATCTCTTTTGAAAGCTCATAGGTCCCCTTTCCGCCTTTTCCTCACAGAACGGCTTGCCTCTTTGCCATTGCGGGTTCTAATTGAGGAGAAGCGTTGATGCACACGGTGTGCCACGATGAGGGTTTGTCCCGATCTCCCTTGCCAGGTCCAATTCTTTGATGTGTTGGCTAGCGTTCGCTCCCAGATTTAGTCCGGCAAAACATTGCAAATCGGCATTTCATGCATTAGATTGCTTTGCAGAATTGCATTGAATCAACAGTGCTCCTCTCCGCCGATGCTCATCAAAACATTGCTTAACTGCGACGCAGGGACAGCTCAGCGATTGGTTGAGCAAGTCCGGTCTGGACTTTGCAGTGGGGATAGGGTTGTTTCTCCTGGGATCCTTGGATGCAAAGGAAGGATTTTCGTCAGATCGCCAGGATGAGGATGCAGTCTGTGACCGCGGGTAACGGGAGACGGGGCCGGGTAAGGGTGGCTTGAGGGCGCCCTCCGGCGGAGAAAACGGAACAATGGGTCAGCAAACCGAAAATCAGACCAAGATTATTCTTGACAGCATTGCGGATGGGGTTTTTACAGTAGATTCCAACTTGAAGGTCACCTCTTTCAACCGCTCCGCCGAAAAAATCACGGGGATCAAGAAAGAAGAAGCCATCGGACGTCAATGCTGGGAAGTCTTCAGAGCCAGCATTTGCGAGAAGCGGTGCGCTCTAAAATACACCATGAATACGGGCTTGCCGGTTCTAAACCAGTCCATCTACATCGTCAACCTTCATGGAGAACGACTCCCGGTTAGCATTTCCACGGCCCTTCTTCGGGATGAGCACGGCCACGTCATTGGCGGGGTAGAAACCTTTCGCGACTTGAGTGTGGTGGAGGAACTCCGCAAAGAGCTCACCAAGCGCCACTCCTTTCAGGACATCATCAGCAAGAACAAGGAAATGCGCAGGCTCTTCGGGATTCTGGAGCAGGTTTCCGACAGCGACGCCACGATTCTTCTGGAAGGTGAAAGCGGCACGGGGAAGGAGCTGTTTGCCAAGGCGATCCACGCCCTGAGCCCGAGGAAGACAGGCCCTCTGATCACGATCAACTGCGGGTCTCTGCCCGACACCCTCCTTGAATCAGAGTTGTTCGGCTATGAAAAGGGCGCCCACAGCACGGCCTTCAAGGACAAGCCGGGCCGGATGGCGATGGCCGACGGTGGAACCCTGCTCCTCGATGAAATCGGTGACATTTCTCCGGCCTTGCAGGTTCGCCTCCTCCGAGTGCTTCAGGACAAGACCTACGAACCTCTTGGAAGCACGAAGTCTCTGAAAACGGATGTGCGCATCGTTGCCGCAACCAACAAGAACCTCCAGAGCCTGGTGGAGGAGGGAAAATTCCGGCAGGATCTCTTCTATCGCATCAACGTGGTCAGGCTGGTTCTCCCTCCCTTGCGCCACAGAAGAGAAGACATCCCCCTCCTGGTGGAGCACTTCATCCGAAAATTCAGTCGCCTGAGCGGCAAGGAGATCCAGGGCTTCTCGCCCGAAGTATTCCCCTTGCTCATGTCCCATGATTTCCCGGGAAACGTTCGGGAGTTGGAAAACATCATCGAGTTTGCCACGGTCGTCTGCAAGAACGGCATCATCGGCCTTGAACACCTCCCGGATTTTTTCAGGAGCTCGGAGGGGAGAGGATTGGGGCGACCCCAGGAAAGCAGGCCGTCCTCTTTAGGGGAGATGGAAAGGACCTACATTCTGGAGGCCCTCGATCGCCATAAGTGGAACAGAGCGGCCACCGCGGCCGAGATGGCGATCCACCCGACGACCCTGTGGCGCAAAATGAAACGCCTCAACATCGAGCCGCCTGAAAGACCGGGATCGGCCGTGAATTAGGCCCTGCGATCCTTCGTCCTTTGCCCTGGTCCCCTGGTGTGTTGCATGAAATCCTCCAGCGCGCTATGGAGCGTTTCGACGCTCAGCCTGGCGCAGTGCATCTGATCCTGAGGAAGGCCGCCTACCGACCGCTGAATGAGTTCAGGATCGATCTCCAGGATCGCGTCGGGAGTCTTCCCTTTGGCCAGATCCGCTGCTGCGCAAATGCAGTTCAAACTGTATGCGCTTCTGGGCATTGTCAAAGTGACTTACGATATTTCCAACCCAAGTCGTAACGTTCCGGTTCAGCGGCGGCGATAAGCCGTCGCTGAACCGGCATCTCGCTGAGCGTTATTCCATCGCCCTGTCAGAAGCCCGCCAAGGCATTTATGCTCCCATCAGGCGAGGTCGAAACGGTCCAGGCTCATGACCTTGTTCCACACCGCTACAAAGTCATGCACGAACTTCTCCTGGGAGTCCTCACACGCGTAGACTTCCGCCAAGGCCCTGAGCTGGGAGTTGGAACCGAAGACGAGGTCGACACGGGTGCCGGTCCACTTGAGTTCGCCTGTGGCGCGATCGCGGCCCTCAAATACGTCATCGTCTTTGGCCGTCGGCTTCCACGCCGTGCTCATGTCGAGCAGATTCACGAAGAAGTCATTGGTGAGAGCCTCCGGCCGCTTGGTGAAGACGCCGTGCTGGGTCCCCCCGAAGTTGGTCTTCAGGACGCGCATCCCGCCCACGAGAACCGTCATCTCAGGAGCGGTGAGCGTCAGAAGCTGCGCGCGATCCACCAGCAGTTCCTCTGCTCTAACTGCATTATTGGCCTTTAGATAATTACGGAACCCGTCTGCGGCCGGTTCGAGTACGGCGAACGACTCGACGTCGGTTTTCTTCTGCAACGCATCCATGCGTCCCGGCGTGAAGGGAACCGTCACCTTGTGGCCGGCATTCTTCGCAGCCTGCTCCACGCCCGCGCAACCGGCCAGAACGATCAGGTCAGCCATGGATACCTTCTTGCCGCCGGACTGCGCCCTGTTGAACGCTCTCTGAATGCCCTCCAAGGTCTTGAGCACCTTCGCCAGCTGGGCAGGCCGGTTGACTTCCCAATCCTTCTGCGGCGCCAGGCGAATGCGGGCCCCATTGGCACCGCCGCGCTTGTCGGAGCCGCGGAAGGTGGACGCCGACGCCCAGGCGGTCGAAACCAGCTCCGATACGGACAGGCCGGAAGCCAGGATCTTAGCCTTGAGGGAGGCAATATCCCGTGCCCCAATCAGTTTGTGATTGACCGCGGGGATGGGGTCTTGCCAGAGGAGCTCTACTTTCGGAACCTCCGGGCCGAGATAGCGTGGCCGCGGGCCCATGTCGCGGTGGGTCAACTTGAACCACGCCCGTGCGAAGGCGTCCGCGAGCTGATCCGGATGTTCCAAGAAGCGCCGGGAAATCTTTTCGTAGGCTGGGTCAAACCGCAAGGCAAGGTCCGATGTCAACATCCCTGGCGTGCGACGCTTCGACGGGTCGTGTGGATCCGGCACGGTACCGGCGCCTGCGCCCCCCTTCGGCTTCCATTGGTACGCACCGGCCGGGCTCTTCTCCAGTTCCCATTCAAAGCTGAATAAGATCCGGAAAAAGTTGTTGCTCCACTTCGTGGGCGTGTTGGTCCAGATAATTTCCTCACCGTCGGTAATCGTGTCGTTGCCTTTGCCCGTG
>JALOPA010000437.1 GCA_025454125.1 Thermodesulfobacteriota bacterium | reverse complement strand
TGTTTTGTGTCTTTATCTCTTGGTCCCTCTATCTTCTTTGTGCCTTTGTCCCTTTGCATCTTTGTCCCTGTCTTCCTTCGTGCCTCTGTGGTGAACAACGATGTGCTGCACGGGCAGGTTCTCGATCATGAGACGCTCACAGGTTGTTCCAAGCAGGTCCTCAACAAAATACACGCGCTTTTCCAAACGGTCTCGAATCATCGTCCAAAGAGCCGCATGCAGCCCGGCTGCGACCTGCAGGCAACTGCCGCTCACCCCCGGAACATCCCCCTGAGCCGTGGTGTTGAAGAAGTACTCTCGCTTGTCCTCATATTCGAGACACACCCCCACCGTCGCTTCTCCCTTGAGCGGAATGTCCCTGTTGTCCCCCAGCGCCAGAGCCTCCGGAGGGACCTTCCTGTGCTCATCATAAATCTTTTCAAGGTAATCCATGGTTTGGTTCCTGAGGGAAAAGAGGAACCGGGAGGGCACATCATATTGCTGGCCTAGAGTGATGTTTTCTTCGTGGAGGAGCAAGAAGCCCCTGGGGTAAGAGTGCAGGGGCATGATCGGACGAAGGACGTCCTCCATAGGAATCCGGTTCTTGAGAGGATTGGGAGGGATCAACTTGATGCTGTTTCTTCCTTCCACGTATCCGGCCGGGTCATTGACGATCTCGTCCAGGAGCGTCTCCCGGCTCCAGGCAATGATCGGCGTGCCGCCGTTAGCGGGTTCTCCTGTATCATATTCGAAGTGAACGATGCTCCTCGGCACCCCGGACGCCGCAACGGCCCTTCGGACCCACATGTTGACGACCCCGGGGTTCATGCCGCTGCAAAGGATGTGAGGCGCCTTCCAGGGATCGGTCCTGCGGCGGACCAGGTCGAGAACCACCTCTGAAAAGTTCTCCCCCGGCTTGTTCGCCACCCCTGTGTTGATGTAGCTGACCCCTGCGCTGTCCGACGCCGCGAGCATGGCCCTGGTTTCATTGACGCTCAGGTCAATGACCATGTCGATCCCGTGGGTCGCAAGCAAACGCAGGTACTCCTCCCTGCCCTTGTCCACCTCGACGCTCGCCCTAACAAACTCGCCGTTCAGTTCTCGAAAAAACGCACTCCCCTCGTCAACCCTTGGTTCCTGCCTGTCCACGAGCACGAGTTTCCCCAGCCGCCCGCCCTCTTTGCGAAGCGCGCGCATAAGAGCTCGCCCCACCCCGCCCGAGGCCCCAATGACGAGCAGGTTCTTCCCCAAGGGATGATTGGCCATTACTCCATCACTCCGATACTCCAGGTTTCTCACTGCCGGTGGCACGGACAATCGGAGCCTGTTCGCCTCAGGCGAGCTTGTCCGTGATTCAGGAGGAGTGTGCTCAGCCCTCTACACGGACAAACACAGTTTGTCCGTGGCACCTCTCACGAGTGACGGGTAACGAGACAAAAGCCCGACTTGTCACTTGACCCTCTTCTTCCGCAACCTGCTACGGTGTCACATCCGCGAATCATGAAGCAGTACTGGCGCGCCCGGCCGATGCCGCCGGTGTTGGCTTGCACCGGACACCTTCCCCCGCAGTAAGGCTCGACGCCGCAGCGGCTGCACCCGAGCTCTCCCTTGTAGCTCACCATCTTCTGGAGCTTTTCTCTCGCATCCGCTTCGAAGACAATCTCGCCTGAGTCCAAAATGCGGCCGATGCTCATGGCTTCAGGCAGGTCCGCACAGGCATGCACTCTTCCATCGCCGATAATGTCGAAGTTCTCCATCCTTTCGACCGCGCAAGCCGAAGTGCCTCTCCTCTTCCTGGTGAAGAGGTAAAGCAGCAGGTCGTTTACATGAATCAGGGACAGGAGGTCGCCCCGTTTCAGGTGGTCGAGGTAGCCCCCTATGATCTTTTCGAGGTCGCGGCGATACGCCTCAAGGTAGAGGGGGAGATCCGGGATCATTCCGTCGCCTTCATCGCAGTGCCAGAAAAAGTGCTCCGCCTCCCCCCGCTTCCGGAAATACATGAAGGAATCGAAGCAGTCCCAGAGCGACATCTCAGGCCGCAGGGTCGCCCAGATGAGCACTTCCCCCTTCCGAACCTGATTCAGAGCCGCCACCTGGCGCCTGATCTTCCTGAGCGACGTCCCTCGGCGTACGGCATCGTGCTGCTCTTCATTTCCGTCGATCGAGAGGGCCGTGAGCCACATGCCGGAGATCAGGTCAGGGTAGTCCCTGATCGCCTTTTCCAGAAAGTGGCCGCTCGTGATCACCATGGTCTTGATGCACGCGGACCCGGCCGCGACCCGGGGAAGGACCCGGTGGAGGTGGGACATGGGTTCGAGCCGGAGCATGGGCTCGCCCCCGTAAAAGACGATCACCGCTGTGCTCTTGCCGCTGTCCCGGATCAGGCGGCTGATGCCCAGAAGGTCCCTTTCCAGGTTGCGCTCTTTTTCAATCCCAGGGAAGGCCTCTGAGCGGCCTCGGTTTCCCTTGCCCGCGGTCAGCGCATTGATGCAACCTCTACAGTTGAATGGACACTCCTGGGTCACGGTGTAATGAATCATGACTTCATCGACTTCTTCATAGGCCGGAAGAGCCGCGACCCTCTCATAGACCCTCGCATCCAGAGCCATGTCCACATCATCAGGTCCAAGAAACATAAGCAGCAGTCCTCAGTTTATGTCGTCCAATGCCGGCTTCCAGAATCTTAGAGCGTAACTTCTCTGCGACTTGCGGAGAAGTTGGAGGTTGGAGGCCAGATTTGGGTTGCAGCCAAAGGCCTGCATTAGGACTCTTTATTCTTATTTCATTTTTCTGTATGATGCCAGGTCAAAAATCCTGCTTCGCGAGGTACTGCCATGTCAACCAAAGCCACCCCCATGCCCTATCCGCCCCGCATCCCTCTGGCGAACCTTCCGACCCCTATGGAACCGCTCAAGCGAATGAGCGCAAAGCTGGGCGTCGATCTCTACGTCAAACGGGACGACCTCACCGGCGTGGAACTCACAGGGAACAAAGTACGCAAGCTCGAATTCGTGCTGGCCGATGCGCTGCAGCAAAAAGCCGACATGGTGCTCACCTGTGGAGGCGCTCAATCCAATCACAGCCGTGCGACCGCCGTTGCCGCGGCCCGTCTCGGGATGCGGTCCCGTCTCATTCTCCGGACCCCGGACCCCTTCAATCCTCCCCCGCTGGAAGGCAACCTTCTGCTGGACCGTCTCGCAGGGGCGGATATCGTGTGGGTTACGCCGGAGCAGTACAAAAGGAGAGAGGAGATCTTTGCCCGGGAGGCCAACCGCCTTCGTCAAGCCGGGTCGAACCCCTACGTGATCCCCGAGGGCGCATCCAATGCCCTGGGCGCCTGGGGCTACATCCACGCCGCCGCCGAATTGAAGCGGGACATCCAGACCCTTCCCCGGGGCAGCAGCCGGCGAACGACCATCGTCCACGCCACCGGCTCCGGAGGAACGACCGCGGGGCTCATCCTCGGCACCAAGCTGCTGGGTCTGAACGCAAGAGTCGTTGGGATCAATGTTTGCGACGATCGCGCCTACTTTGTCAAAGCGATCGGGGAGATCTGCGAAGACTGCATCGCCCGTTACGGGCTCGACCTCTCTTTTTCCAGGGACTCCGACATCGAGATCGTGGACGGCTATGTGGGGTTGGGCTATGCCCAGTCAAGACCGGAGGAACTCTCCCTTCTGGCTGAACTGGCTTCAACCGAAGGCCTTTTCCTTGACCCCGTCTACACCGGCAAAGCCTTTTTCGGCATGGTGCAGGAACTTCGCCGCAACGCGAGGTTCTTCGGGGATCAGGTCATCTTCCTTCACACCGGAGGGATCTTCGGGCTCCTGCCCAAAGCCAACGAGCTCGCTCCCCTGCTCCGGTGAACCGAAGGCCCAGATTCACCACAGAGACGCTGAGGTCACAGAGGCGTTTTATTTGTCCTCTATCCCGCTTCATGAAGCGGGATAGAGGACAACAGACTCTCTCGGAATTCAGCCAAGTCGCGATGTTCTAACGGCATTCTTTTGGAACAGAACCTTTTTGTTTTTCGGTATCTCCCGAAAAAAAAAACTTCTTCTCTGTGTCCTCCGTGTCTCTGTGGTGAACCAGCAACCTGCTAGTGGGTGAGGATTTTGCTGAGGAAAGCCTTGGACCGGTCGCTCTTGGGATGATGGAAGAACTCCTCGGGCGAGGCGACCTCGATGATGGATCCTTCGTCCATGAAGGCCACCCGGTGGGCCACCTCCCGGGCGAATCCCATCTCGTGGGTCACGACGATCATGGTCATTCCTTCCTTGGCCAGAGCACGCATGACGTCCAGAACCTCATTGATCATTTCCGGGTCCAGCGCGGAGGTCGGCTCGTCGAAGAGCATGATCTTGGGCCGCATGCACAGTCCCCTGGCAATGGCCACCCGCTGCTGCTGGCCGCCGGAGAGTTGCGCAGGATAGGCATTGGCCTTGGCCGCGAGACCCACCCGTTCGAGGATTTGCAGGCCCAGCTTCTCCGCATCGCTCTTGGGCATCTTGCGCACCTTCATGGGCGCCAGGGTCACATTCTCCAGGGCGGTCATGTGAGGGTAGAGGTTGAAGGACTGAAAAACGAACCCGATTTCAGCCCGCAGTTCCGTCATGTTGGTCTTCTTCTCGTGGACCTTCATGCTGTCCACGACGAGCTCCCCCTTCTGGATTTCCTCCAGGCGGTTGATGCAGCGGATCAAGGTGCTCTTGCCGGAGCCGCTCGGCCCGCAGATCACCACCACCTCTCCGGCATCTACCGTGAGGCTCACGTCTTTCAGGACGTGCAGGTCTCCAAACCACTTGTTGACCTTTGAAAAAGTAATCATGTTCATACCGACCTCACACGGCGGTCCTTCGCCTAGAGCCGGGTCGTGACGACGGTCAGTCGTTTTTCCAGGCTGTTTGACAGCTGAATCAGGGGATAGCAAATCACGAAATAAAGAACCCCTACCAACCCGAAGACCAGAAGGCCTTCGGGGATGCGCTGAACCGTCAGCCACCCGACCCGGGTGACGTCCAGGACGCCGATGGCCGAGACCACGGATGAATCCTTGATCAGCAGCACATACTGCCCCACCAGAGGAGGCAGGATCACCCTCAGGGCCTGGGGAAGGATGACGAACCTCAGCTGCTGATAGCTCGAAAGCCCGGATGCCGTGGCTGCTTCCCGTTGGCCCGAGGGAATGGCCAGGATGCCTCCGGCGATGATTTCACAGATGAAGCAGGCGGACAGATTGCTCAAAGCGATCACCGCCGCAGGGAATGCCTC
>JALOPA010000436.1 GCA_025454125.1 Thermodesulfobacteriota bacterium | reverse complement strand
CGGCAACGCGCTGAGCGAGTGCATTGTCTTCGGCGCCAGGGCGGGCAAGTCCGCCGCCTCATGGGCCGCTGAGAAAAGGGATTCTTTGGAGAGAACACTCTTTGGCAGGCTGGAGGCCCTGATTCCTTCTTTTTCGCCGGCTTCGCGGTCCCTTTCTCCTGCTCGCGAGTTCAAACAGAGGCTGCGGCAAATCCTTTGGGAATGCGGGGGCATCTTTCGTGGAAAAGCCGGCCTCGTTGAAGGCCTGCGGCGCTTGGACCGGCTGGAGGAAGAAGTGAAGGCTTTTCAGCCGGGACCTTCTCCCCTCGACGTGTCCCGAATTCTGGATCTTCGCCAGGGGCTTCTGACCGGCAGGGTGATCTTGGAGGCAGCACTGCGCAGAGAGGAGACGCGAGGCGCCCACTCCAGAACCGACTTTCCAAACCAGGGTGAGAAGTGGAAAGGGTCGCAGGTCGCTTCCCTTGGAGAAGACCACCGTCTGGAGTGGTCCTTCGCCCCCGCCGCATGATACGAACCCAACCAAAAGCAGGCCTGGAGGCTGCCGGTCAGCTCTTTTCCCCTCCCCTCGGGGGAGGGGATTAAGGGGAGGAGGAAGCCCGTCAGGTCACACCACCTCGGGAACAAGATTGCGGATGATTTTAAGGAACTCGAAGTTCCACCCGCCCGGAGCCCGGAAAAACGCCACCATGCGTTCCCCGAACTGCGCAGTGATGTGGGCCACCTGCCCGATCATCCTGGCTCCCGCCTTTTTGGCAATCTCCACGTCCTGCTCGAAATTCGTGCTCACATAAACGAGATGGCAGATCCCATAAGGAATGACTTCCCCCAGGGCGTCCTCGTACACGGCCTTGTCCAGGACATGGATGTACTTGTCCGCCATCCTGACCAGAGGGAGCCGGAACTTCTCTCCGCCTGATTCGATCGTCTCATCCAGGACAACGGCATTGCCCAGGTCACGGTGGAATTTGAGTTCCCTGTCAATGTCCGGCACCTTGGTCCCGCAAGTCCAGAGGCCCTTGAGCCGGCTCTTGTACTTGGGGACGTCGGGGACAAAGTCCTGAATCATTTTGAAGATCTCGAAATTCCATCCGCCGGGCGCCCGGATAAAGGTCAACTTGCGCTCCCCAAAACCTGCCTTGATTTGCACAGGCTCGATCAGTCGCTTGCCACCGGCGGCAATGGCTCTCGCCACATCCTTCTCGAAGTCGTCGCTCACGTAGACCAGATGGGCGGGCCCGATCGATAGGGGTTTGTCCAGTCCTTTCTCGTACACCGTCTCCTCCATGAGGTGAAGGAAGCGGTCCCCCATCTTGACGAGAGGGAGCCGGAACCGGCCCTCCTCTGTTTCAATGAATTCATCCAGAACCACCTCATTGCCCAGCCGGCGGTGAAACTCCAGTTCCTGGTCCAAATGAGCGACCTTCATGCCGATGGTCCAAAGTCTTGTCAACATCGTCATCACCTCTCGTTCAAAAGGTTTCTGCGGCCCAGCGAGGTCCCGACCTGGTAGGACCCCTCCCCTTTCTTCGTGATCCGCGATGGAGGCACGCCGATCTGTCGAGCCAGATGGTTCAGGACGCTGATCGCGCAGAACCCGCCCTGGCATCGTCCCATGCCGGCTCTCGTGAGATGTTTTACCGCATCCATGGTGTCTGCGCCTCGGGCAATGGCCTCTCGGATTTCAGCCTCCGTCACCTTCTCACAGCGGCAGACCATGTGCCCATATTGGGAGTTGGAATCAATCAGCACCTGTCTTTCCTTCTGAGAGGAGGTTTCGAATCGCACCCAGCCGTTTCGCTTTTCCTGAAAATCTTTTTTCTCTTCCAGGCGCAGCCCCGCGTCACTGAGCATCCTGACGATCAGTTCTGCAATGGCCGGCGCAGCCGTGAGACCTGGCGAACCGATGGCCGCATGAATGACCCCCGGACAATGCTCTGAGTGAGCGATATAGAAATCGCCCGGAGCAGCGGCTCTGGTGTTGTCCGAACGGATGCCGGCAAAGGCGGTGATCACATCTTTATCGGAAATGGCAGGAACCAGGTCCCTCCCCATTTGAACCACTTCTTTGAGGCTCTCCGCCGTGACTCTTGTGTCCGTCTTGTCTTCAGGCTCAGTGAAGGTCCCAAGGCCGATGAGAAGATTGCCGTGGGCCGTTGGCGTGATGAGCTGGCTGTGATCCTTCCCAAAGGTGCCGTAAATCATGTTGCGGCAGAGATGGGATGCGGATTTGTCGAGAATCGCCATGGTGCCTTTGGTCAGGACGAGGCGGATGCCCTCGTCCCCCACCATCCGAGCAATGTCGTCCACGAAAAGACCGGCGGCATTGACGATGAATCTGGTTCGGTAGGATCTCTCCGGGGTTGTGACGAGGAAATCAAATTCCCCGCTTTTCCGGATCCCTGTCACAGAGGCATTGAGATGGAGACTCAAACCGTTCTGCACGGCGTTTTCCGCAAGCGCAAAGGTCCACTCAGGAGCATAGATCCCGCCGACGCCCTTCCCGTAAAGCGCTCCTATGGCTTTGGCGTTCACATGGGGCTCGAGATCCCTGAGCTTCTCCGGTCCGATCACTTGGTGCCCAGCGGAAAGACCGTCCTTCTCGGCCCCGATCCGGAAAGCCTCCAGCTTTTCCAGCTGGCCCTGATCAAAGGCGACGAAGATTTCTTCGACTTCCCGGAAAACCAGGTCGAGTTCGCCGGCGAGCTTTCGGTACCGCTCTGCGGCCTTGTACGCCAACTTGCGCCGCATAGGGCCGGTAGGAAACATGAGGGGGGAATGGAGCATGGAGACATTGCCCTTGGAGACGCCGAATCCTGTTGCGGGCTCCTTCTCCAGCAGGGCGAAGCGGCCCTTGAATCGGCTCAACTCTCGCGCAATCATGGAACCCACAATCCCAGCTCCTATGATGATCACATCAAAGATGCTCTCGGGCGCACCCATTGGCGGAGAAGTCCCGGTTCCCGCGGTATCGGGCAACGATGGAAGAGTGTTGACTTTGTCCTGCTTCATGAGTAAAAAGAAAGTCTTGCACAAGTGAGCGATTCTTGCACATCTGTATCAAGTTTCTATTCCTTGCGGTCCCCCCTGTCAAGGGAAGACTGGCCGGGAGACTTGGCCGCCCCTGGCGGCCTTGGAGCGCCTGAAAGGGCTGGAGCTTTTTCTGTAGTGACTGGCGGGAGGGGATAAAGGGGAGGGGGAAACAGCGGGGATTCTTGGGCGGCAGTGAGAGCAACTTCCTAAGGAGAAAGCATTTAACCTATGAAAATCATCTGTGACAGTCTTTACAACGGTGCCCTTGCGGCAAGAGGGGTGGCGGTGATCATCGATGTGTTTCGCGCCTTCACCTGCGCCCCCCTTCTCTTCTCCATGGGTGTCGAGAAGCTTTTCCTGATTGCCACCCCTGAACAGGCCTTTGCCTTGAAAGAAACGGACAAGGATCTCATCCTGGTAGGAGAGGTTAGCGGCATTCCCATTAAGGGGTTTGACTTTGGAAACTCGCCCAGCGAGATTCTGAAGAAAGACCCTTCGTTTTTCAAAGGACGGACCGTTCTCCAGCGGACGAGCTCGGGCGTCCAGGGCGCTCTTCTGGCGCTCAACGTGGCCGACGAAGTCCTGCTGGGGCTGGGAGGCCAAGGAGATAGCGCCGGAAGACGAGTGGTGTGTCCGCTATCTCTCTCACCTCCTGGGCAATGGGTCCTACGACCACAACGAAGCGCTTCGTGAGATTGTGTTTCATAAGACCGCCCAGCGTTTCCTCCGGGGCAAAGAAGATTATTTTCCGGCCGAAGATCCTCTGATCTGCCTTCAGCGCGACGTGTATGACTTCGTGCTCAAAGCCGTGAAGCACGCCGATCAGGTAGAGGTTCGCAAACTGCGTGTTTAATCACCCAGGATCAGCACGCTGCTGCTTTTCAAGGGAGGACGTTGGAGATGTCTCAAGAACTGAAAACCGTCGTGGTCATGGGCACCATGGACACCAAAGGCCGTGAGCTGGCGTACCTCGCGCAAAGCGTGAGGGAGGCGGGCTGCCGGGCGCTTCTCATGGACGTAGGCGCTCACAACGCAAGCGATGTGACTGCCGACATTCCCGTGGATCACGTTGCGGCAGCGGCAGCAGAGGATATTGCCGCCATTCGAGCCCTGCCCCGCGGCGAGGCGGTCGAGAAGATCAGTCTGGCTGCA
>JALOPA010000435.1 GCA_025454125.1 Thermodesulfobacteriota bacterium | reverse complement strand
CTCCACGTCCTGAAAATCCACAAATCCGTTTCCCCACATGTAGAGCACTTCACGCTTGATCGCTCTCCACACGCGATTGAAACAAAAGCCCAGAAGTTCTTTGTTCACGGTGAGCGGGATGAACCCGATGGACCGGATCCAGTCTGCGCCCTTTTTGAGAACTTCGGGCAGCGTTCGCGTTCCTCCCATGAGGTCCACCATGTTGACTCCCTGGAGCGGAAAATAGAAGTGGATGTTGAGACACCTCTCGGGCCTTCCGCTCACTTCCTCGAAGCGTGAAACCGGCATGGAAGAGCTGTTGGTGGCGAGAATGGCTCCGGGTGCGGCTTTCTCGCCCAGTTCTTTGAACACGGCTGTCTTCAGTTCGCGGTTCTCAGGTACGGATTCGATGACAAGATCCGCATCTTTCACCGCTTCACCAAGATCGGTCACCTGTTTGATCGCCTGGGCACAAGCCGCCCATTCAGACCAAGGAATGATGGGTTTCACTTTCTTCGCCTTCAGGTCGGAGCGGATCTTCTCGTAGGTTTGTTGAAAAGCCCCTTCCCTGGGATCGAAGACCTTGACCCTGTACCCCGCGTGTGCGGCGACCATGGCAATCTGGGCGCCCAGAATGCCTGTCCCCACTACAGCCACCTCCTTAAGAGGCAATCGTTTCATTCTTTCTCTCCCCATTCTCTACTGCTTGCCCCTAGCGGCAAGAATCTCCTGCTCCGGTCGCCAGGTGTCGGGCCCTTTGAACTCCATGAGGTCCCCGTAGATCGGAAACGGATATTTCGGATCGTCCGTCACCACACCGATGTAGGATGAGCAACTCAACTGGTTGTCGACCTCGCGAAAGAAAAGCTCACCCCGGGTGGTCTGAACTTTCATGCCTTTCAATGCGGCCCTGCCACTGTCCTCTACAGTGCCTGCCTTCTCAATTCCCTGTCTGATTACATGGGCGCCATCGTAAGACAGCACAGCCCAGTCGCTTGGATAGCGATTGTACTTTTCTCTGAAGCTCTTCACGAAATTTGCCATCATAGGTACGTCCATGTGTGCGAAGAATGGACCCCTGGTGAGCCCGATCATGCCCCGCTCAATCGTCTTAGCCTGATTCATGAGCTCGATGACGCTAATCAAAGACCCGGGGTAGGGGATTTTTCTGAAAAGATCATCCCCCTGTCTCGCCTGCCGCAAGAATTCCGCATTGTCTTCGCCGGCAATGGATCCAATGAGGCAGTCCGGCTTGTAGGCGTATACGGAGGCAATGTAACCCACAAAGTTTTTCTCTCCCAGGGGCGGCCAGAACGCACGAGCCAGCTTGAAGTTGGGCACAAGCTCCTTCAGGAACTGCACGGTGAGCTCCTGGGTGGAGCGGCCCCACGTGTAGTCGGATGCAATGGTGCAGTAGGTGGCCCAGCCCTTCTCTTTTGCCACCTTTGCCACTCCCAGGGCCACCGCTTTTGCCTGCATGTAGGTGTTGGGCACAACCGAGTAGGTGTAAGGGCTGAAGTCGAGCTTGGTGATGTCCTCGGAGTTGCTGATCGTGGCCATGTGCAGAACCCCCTTCTCCCGGCAAAGAGGCTTGATGGCCAGTGCGGTTGCACTCGAGTAGGTCCCGATCACGGCCTTGACCTTGTCCTGTTCAATAAGCTTCTTCGTTTCTACGAACGCAACTCCCGGATTGGTCTGTGTGTCTGCCACGAAGAGCTTGACGGGATGTTTCCCCAGGAGGCCCCCTTTCGCATTGATCTCGCCGACCGCCAGCTTAATCCCATCCACTGCGTCTTTCGAATAGGTTGCCCCCGTTCCTGTGAGCCCCAGCGCAACCCCGAGGTTATAAGGCTCCTCAGCGCTCGAGATCGGGGCGCTCACAACGAAAAGGATTAGTGAAAGAAGGATGATGCTACTCCTCCGCCCCAGCCTTTCAGTTCTCAGGCGGTGTCGCACGGTTATCCACCTCCCTTCTTTTCGGGACAATGTTTTCGGAACTCCCTTATGTCTTCCCTTCGCTTGTAAACGCTTGTATCACCCCCTTTGACTGGCCTTGTTGCGTTAGTAAAAAGTCCCCCAAGCTGTCGTCGCCGCTGAATGAAGCTTGTCCCAGCGCAGGCGGGGAGCGGGGGTCCAGCACTCATCCAAAAGACTGGATTCCCGCCTCCGCGGGAATGACAGAAAGACGCGTGTCTCGACTTCTTACGGGTCCATCAACCTTCTCTCCCCTCATAAAGCCTCTACTTCACCGCTGTCACTCCAAAGGTGGCATGGGGAAGCCACAGGATGATCTTGGGGAAGATGATGCAGAGAATCAGCGCCGTCCATTGGAGACAGATAAACGGGACCACCCCCTTGTAGATGTGGATGATGGTCATCTCCTTGGGCGCAATCCCCCTCAGGTAGAACAGGGAATACCCGAAAGGCGGGGTGAGAAAAGCCATCTGGAGATTCGTGCAGATCAGCGTCGCAAACCAGATCTGGTTGAATCCCAGTTCCATGGCCGTGGGAACGAAAATCGGGATGATGATGAGGAGAATGCCTAACCAGTCGAGGAACATGCCAAGGAAAAACACGATGCCCATCATGATGAACAAAACACCCATAGGACCGATGTCAAATCCGAGCAGGAGCTTGGTGACCACCTCTCCTCCGCCCAAACCCATAAAGATCGCCTGAAAGGCGTTTCCGCCCAGGAACAGGGTCATGATCATGGATGTGGTCAAGAAAGTGGACCAGGACGCATTGTAGATCGCCTTCCAGGTCAGCTTCTTGTAAAGAAGGGCCAGCAGCACCGCGCCTGCGCATCCCATTCCGGCTGCCTCCGTGGGCGTTGCCACGCCGAACACAATGCTCCCCAGCACAATAATGACCAGCACGATGGCCGGCACAAGGGAGGTGACAAAAATCTTTGCCTTGAATGCCAGGGAGTGAATTCTCTCTTCCTTGGGAAGTGCCGGGCCATAGTCGGGCCTAATCAAGCAAACAACAACGATGTAGGCAATGTACAGCGTGGAAAGCAGGAAACCCGGCCCGAATGCGGCGGCATACAAATGGCCGACGGATACAGCCGCGAGGCTGCCGTAAACGACCAGCATGATGCTCGGAGGAATCAGAATGCCAAGAGTTCCGCCGGCGCATATCGACCCTGCAATGAGGGGGATGTTGTATTTCTTGCTCATGAGGGCCGGGATGGCCAGAAGGCCCACGGAGACCTCTGTGGCGCCTACCACACCCGCCGTCGCTGCGAACACCGTGCAGGCCAGAATGACCGCGATCGCCAGGCCGCCGCGCACAGGCCCCATGAGAATGTGCATGCTGTCAAAAAGTCTCTCTGCAATCCCCGAGGAATCCAGGACCTGGGCCATGAAGATGAAAAGGGGCACGGCCACCAGCACGTATTCGTCCATGACCCCGTAGGCGCGGTTGGCCAAAAGCCCCATGACCACATCCACCGAACCTCCCCACCCGATGATGCCGAAGACGAGCGCCAGAATCCCGAGAGAGAAGGCCAGCGGATGCCCCAAGAAAAGGGTGATAAACAACGTGCCGAACATCACCAGGGCTAGCGTTTCGGGGTTCATATCTTTTCTCCCTTCAGCTCATAGTATTCACGGAAAAAATTGGCGATCCCCTGCAGGAAGAGCAGGAACATACTCACAGGCATTAGAGTCTTGTAGGGATACAAAGGCGGTTTCCAGGCGCTCCAGCTGTGCTCCCAGACGCTCCAGGAATGTGCGGCATAAAGGGTCGCCGCATAGGTGAAGGCGCCGACAAAGGGGACAAAGATCAGCCAGAAC
>JALOPA010000434.1 GCA_025454125.1 Thermodesulfobacteriota bacterium | reverse complement strand
GTGGATGCCGACGCCGCCGCGGAGGAAGACTGACATCTCGTCGAGTGGCCATGGAGGTTCACACATTCCCGCGGTCGTTGGGGGTGAATGGGGGATCGATGCTGCGAGGTTCTGAATTGAATTGTCTCGATAAACGTGATCTGCTCAACCAGCATGCTGTTTCCGTCGAGACTCTGGTGCGCTGGGGTGGGTTTTTCGAAGAAGCCGAGCTATTCCATGATGCCGTCGATTTCTACGAGAAGGCCGGCGCCCGTGAACCCCTGGAACGGATTCGAGATCGGGCGTTGGAAGAGGGCGATCTTTTTCTTTACAGGCGCGCGTGCAGGGTCCTGAAGGTCGAGCCGGAAGCCGATCGGTGGCGCATTTTGGGTGAGCGGGCCAAATCAGAGGGTAAATCACTCTTCATGCAGGAGGCTTTTCGGCTTGCGGGGGTGGAGGAGTCTTCCCCTGAAGGAGCGCCGTCGGAATGAGCGCGCGACTTTGTACTTGATGGATTCCTGAGCTTTTAGGGGGTTCTTGACAAGGCGGGGAGCCATGTTTAGGAGAAAGATGAAGTTGCGAGGGGACTGTTGTTTTGCCGATTATCTAGCAGTTTCAATGGGTTGATTGGATTGCCGAAGATGGTGGCCTTTCAGTGCCTGCGGACTTGAAGGGTTTGAATCACAAGGTGTTTTGTTATATAGGCGTGCGATTCGGATCGCCTCTACATCGTGATGAGGGAATCACACCTCCGTATTGTCGGACAGCGGATCTTGGGTGGAAGGAACGGTACTGAATGGACAAACGGGATTATTACGAAGTCTTGGGCGTTTCCAAGCAGGCGGGTGAGGAAGATGTCAAGAAAGCTTACCGAAAGCTCGCCCTCAAGTACCACCCTGATCGGAATCCGGGCGACAAGGAGGCTGAGGAGCACTTCAAGGAGGCTGCCGAAGCTTACGAGGTCTTGAGGGATCCCCAGAAGCGTCGAGTTTATGACACCTATGGGCATGAGGGGTTGCGTGGAACCGGCTTCAGTGGGTTTGGCGGATTCGAGGACATTTTCAGTTCATTCGGCGACATTTTTCAGGATTTCTTCTCGTTCGGGTTCGGAGGAAGCGGTGGGGGACGCCCCCGTACGGCTGCCCGGCCCGGTGTTGACCTGCTTTTTGACATGTCGCTGACCTTTGAAGAAGCGATCTTTGGAACCGAGAAAGAGATCCAGATCGACACGATGGTCGGGTGCGATCACTGCGACGGTTCCGGCGCCGAGCCCGGCACTCTGGAGAGTACCTGTCCTCAGTGTCAGGGGAAGGGGCAGGTTGTGCAGTCCCAGGGGTTTTTCAGGATCAGCACGACCTGTGCGCGGTGTCAGGGCTCCGGAAGGGTTCTCAATTCGCCCTGCGGTGAATGCCAGGGGCAGGGGCGTCTGCGAAAGCGCAAGAAGGTTCAGGTCAAAGTCCCTGCAGGTGTCGATGCGGGGACACGTCTGAGATTGAGGGGGGAAGGCGAGAGCGGGTTCAGGAGGGGGCAGGCGGGAGATCTCTACGTCCGACTCAACGTGCAGCCGCACGAATTCTTCGATCGTGACGGCGACAACCTCTATGGCAAGATCTCCGTTTCTTTCGTGCAGGCCACTCTTGGCGATGAGATCGAGGTGCCCACGCTGGACTCCAGGAAGACCCTGAAGATCGAGGCCGGCACTCAGCCGGGAACGGTTGTTCGTTTTCCGGGAGAGGGGGCTCCGCGACTTCGTGGATACGGGCGGGGCGATCTCTATATCGAAATAGACGTCAGGATTCCGACTCAGGTCACCTCCAGGCAGCAGCAGCTCCTCCGGGAGTTCGCGGAGCTTGACAAGGAGAAGGGAGAGCACAAGGTCAGGAAATGGCCATGGAATCGCCGCAAGGAGCGCAGCCAGGAGAGCCCCTCGGATGCGTCGCGGCAGGCTCATATCTGACCCAACGGAACGCGGCGAGGAGTTCATTCATGTTTCCCGAAGCGAGACCGCGCCGTCAGCGCCAGTTTGAAGAATTCACCGCATCCGAGCTTTATTGCCCCCGATGCCGGCGGGCCATGCCGGTTCGGAGTCGACTCCTTTTGGTCCTTCCCGACGGGGAGCTGCACGAGTATTTGTGTCAGGCTTGTGCTGCCTCGGTGGGCACCAAAACGGTTCGTGAAAACCGCCCATCGCAAGTTTTCATTCCGTGATCCCTTGAAAGATCGACGCGCGAGGTCCGGGGAGATGATGCTGGGATTTGGCTTCTCTCAGTGCGTGGAGCGCGCCATGTGTGCTCCGGAGATCCCGACCGGCTGCTGATACCCGGAACCCGAACACGAAACACGATTCCTGAGAACGAGGGTGTACCAGTCATGATTGAAGCGGAAGGATTGACCAAGTTTTATGGACCCCTTGCGGCCATACGCGATGTGACCTTCCAGGTGGACAAGGGAGAGGTTGTGGGATTTCTTGGACCCAACGGCGCGGGGAAGTCCACAACCATAAGGATCCTGACGTGCTACATGCCTCCCACCATGGGGGCCGCGCGTGTCGACGGCCTGGATTGCTTTGAGCGCTCTCTGGATGTGCGGCGCAAGGTTGGGTACCTGCCTGAGAATGTTCCCCTCTACTCGGATCTGACGGTGCGCCGCTTTCTGCGGTTTTCCGCCGGTGCCAAAGCAGTGGAGGCCAGGAACATAGAGAGCGAGATGCGTCGCGTGATCGGGATTTGCGGACTGGAGAAGGTTTCCAACCGGATCATCGGGCATCTGTCCAAAGGGTACCGGCAGCGTGTCGGACTGGCTCAGGCGCTCCTCAACAACCCGCCGGTTCTGGTTCTGGATGAGCCGACCATCGGTCTCGATCCATCACAGATCATCGAAATCCGGCGCCTCATCCAGGAGCTGCGGGAGGAGCACACGGTGCTGCTGAGCAGTCATATCCTGCCGGAGGTGGCCCAGATCTGCCAGAGGGTCATGATCATCAACAAGGGCCAGATTGTGGCAACGGACTCTCCGCTGAATCTCACCCATCAGCTGCAGCGGTCAGCCCAGGTCATCGTCGAAGTCGAGGATGGGGCTCAGAGCCTGGCCGAAGTGGTTCACGGCATTGAGGGGGTCCAGAGTGTGAGCGTTCAGGACGAGAAGGGCAGCCGGTTGCTGGTGGAGTCCGATCGGTCGCATGAGCTGCGTCCCGAAATTGCCCGGCTGGTCGTCGAGAAGGGCATGAAGCTGCTCGAACTCAAGCTGGTGGATTTGAGCCTTGAAGACATTTTCATGCAACTGGTGACCGAGGAGTCGTCCCAGACCTCTTCGGAGGAGGAAGCTCAGTCATGAAAGGATTTAGAGCCATCTACAGGAAGGAGCTCTACAGCCTCTTTGCATCGCCGATCTTTTACGTGGTGGCTGTGGTGTTCCTGTTGATATCGGGTTATTTTTTGTACAGTGCGGTGGCGTATTACAATATCCTGAGCTTTCAGGCGAGCCAGAATCCCATGGCTCTCAAGCAGCTGAACACCACCGACATGGTGATTCGCCCCTTCCTCATGGATGTCAGCATTGTCCTGCTGCTCATCTCGCCGCTGCTGACCATGCGAATGTATGCGGAAGAGCGGAAGTCGGGGACCATCGAGCTCCTCTTCACCTATCCCGTGTCGGACCTGTCCACTCTGCTGGCCAAGTTCTCGGCGGTCCTGAGCGCCTTCCTCATCATCCTGGCCGGCACGTTGCCGGGAATGTTTCTGCTCGGGTATGTCGGAGACCCCAACTGGAAGGCGCTTCTGTGCGGGTACCTTGGGGTGGCG
>JALOPA010000433.1 GCA_025454125.1 Thermodesulfobacteriota bacterium | reverse complement strand
GATCTGTTCCACCGCCTCCTGCTCAATGGCGCTCAGGAGGCGGATGACGAGTTTTTCGCCCACATACCGCAGGCTGTGATACCGGGAGTAGAAAAGGCGGATCTGCTGAACCGCTTCATCCAGGGATGCCGGCAGCTCAAACAGGTCCAGATCGGTTCTATTGATATAGCCGTTCGAGAGAAGCTCCTCCTTCATAAAAGCGATGTAGCGGCTCCAGTAGGTGCCGCCCGGTTCGTCGAGCAGAAGAAGGGGCAAGGGCGCCCTCTTTCCGGTTTGAACGAGGGTCAGGGTTTCCATGGCTTCGTCGAGCGTGCCGAATCCTCCGGGGAAGAGGGCGACCGCGTCCGACTCCTTGAGAAAGGCCACCTTGCGGTTGAAGAAGTACTTGTAGGTGATGGAACGGGGATTGTTGAGCAGAACAGGGTTCATCTGCTGCTCAAAGGGGAGCCGGATGTTCACGCCGAAGGAATTCTCAGGACCGGCCCCCTCGTTCGCCGCCTGCATGATGCCCGGGCCTCCGCCCGTGATCACCATGTACCCCGCTTGAGCCAGTTTTTTCCCGAACTCTCGAGCCATCGTGTAGATGGCCTCCTCAGGACGGGTCCTCGCGGAGCCGAAGACGGTGACCTTTCTCACCGCCCGATAGGGGCTGAAAACCTTGGTCGTGAACCGCATCTCCTTGAGGGTCGTGTTCATGATCTTCAGGTCAATGCGGTCTTCGCTCTCCTGACCCGACTTGAGAGAGGCCAGGATCATTTCGCGCACGAAATCGGGGTGGCGAACCTCCCCTGCGTGGCGGATCAGACGGTCGATCAAATCGTCGACCGGCCCGTTGGTTCTCGTAAAATGAAGTTCCATAGCCTCCCGGTTTCCCCCGTGTCCAGGATCGCGCGACCACCCGTTTGTCCGCGTTTTATCTGTCAGCGAGTTCGATCTCGCCCCCAAAGCGTTCCGCTACAGCATTGTCCACACAATTCTCCAGCTCTTCATCCGTCGCCCTCCGGATGTCCTTGAGGGCTTCGAGAGGGCATAAAAACGGGTTTCCGGCCCCGTCCTGGACTCGAAGGTAAACCTTTTTCACGCCGGTCTTGACCATGGCAGCCCTCGCACCTTTTTAACTGGCTGCCGCTAAGATAAACGTCTTTTCTTCCTGATGCAAGGCGAAGCCGCAAACCCTCAACCCTCGGTTTCACGCGAACGCCGCTCAAAAATCATTTGACAGTGGGCCTGTCTCTGATGATATTGCGGCGAAGAGTACTGTGCACAAAATCTTTTGCCTCGGAGAAGGAAAATGAAAAAAGCCGTCTGGTCGATGAGTCTGGTCTCCCTTATTTTCCTCGGGGTCCCCTTGTTTCTCTTCCCTGTGGGTGTTCCCGCAGCGGATACACCCGCCGTTCCGGAGTTTCCTGTGAAAGGGATGGTGACCATGGTCGATTTCGGAGCGCCCTTTTGCGCCCCCTGCAAGGCCATGTATCCTTTTCTGGAAAAGCTGGAAAAAGAATATAGGAACAGGGCCGCGATCATCGTCCTGGACGTGGGGAAATCCCCCGAGTTGTGCGACAAATACGGGATCACCGAGCTCCCCACCCAGGTTTTCTACAACCCACAGGGCAAAGAAGTGTATCGTCACAAGGGATTCATGAAAGAGGAGACGATCGTCAAACAACTCAAAAAGATGGGAGTCAAGTAGAGCGGAGTACGATCGCGTGCGGCGACGTCATACAGAGAGAACAACATCTGCGTTTGAATTTTGCAGCAGAGTCTTTGTGTTCTGCCTTCCGGCCCTCATGGTTTTCTCCTTCACGGCCCTCCGGTCCTTTGGGCAACCTTTGCAGCCCCCCAAAATGGTTCTCAAGGAACAGGTCTTTGATTTCAAACAGGTCTATGAAGGTCAGATCCTGACCCATGAGTTCGCCGTCCTCAATGAGGGCAACGACACCCTCAAGATCCTGCGGGTCAAGACCACGTGCAGCTGCTCCGTGGCCAGTTATGACTCTGAGATCCCGCCCGGCGGCCGGGGAAAAATCGAGGTCAAGGTGAACACCCAGGGATCGAACGGCCGGGAGCGATGGGGCGTCACCGTTTACACCAATGACCCGAACTGGAAAGAAGCGGTTCTGGACTTGAGGGCTGAGGTCCGGGACCCCATCGTGGTCAGCGCAAGCTCGGTGCAGTTCAGCGGAGAGAGCCGCGTGAGTTCCACGAGGGTCATCGACATCAGGAGCGGGATCGACCGGCCGTTGGTGATTGAGCCCCATGCCTTCGATCTCGCGGGCAAGGTGGACTACTCTGTGGAAGAAATCCAGAAAGGGAAAAGCTTCAGAGTGACGCTAAAGAATCTGCCCGGGCCTTTTGACTTCTACCGCGGATCCCTTGCCTTCAAAACGAATTTCCCCGAAAAACCGGAGCTGACGATCTGGATTTTCGGAAGATTCAAGAATTGAAATTGCCTCGAAAATGCTGACTGCCCCCAACCCGCATCAGAGCCTTTTGCACGTGGTCTTGAGAGAGACAGCTCTCCTTTTGATCCTTTCATTCTGTGCAGGGCTGGGGTTCAATCTCCTGCGACCCCAGGGATTGCCCCTGGTTGCCGACTGGACCGCGGAGGCAAGGTTGAAAGCCCGCTTTGGGGAAAAAGCGGTCATCTCCCTGGAGGAAGCCAAAGAGTCCTTCTTTTCAAAGACGGCTGTCTTCCTCGATGCCCGTCCTCAGAGCGAATACGCCTCCGGCCGCATCCAGGGGGCCCGGAGTCTCCCTTTGGAGGCTTTTGATCGGTACTTCGGCCCGGCCACCGAGGATCGGGACCTCGATGCGCTCCTCATCACCTACTGCGATGGCGAAGACTGCACCCTCAGCATCCATGTGGCAAAAAAGCTGAAGGAAATGGGGTTTGAAAACGTGAGAATCCTGGTGAATGGGTGGAGCCTTTGGAAGCAGCAGGGACTTCCGCTCGAAGACGGATAAGAGGGTTACTGGGAACCATGCGTCCGAAGCTCATGAGCATTGCCCTTTTGATCTCGCGCCTGATCCTTGGAGGGGTGTTTGCCTATGCGAGTTTCGACAAGATCCTTCACCCCTACGAGTTCGCGGAAGTCGTGCACAACTACCAACTCCTGCCCGACGCCCTCATCAACCTCACCGCCATCCTTCTGCCCTGGCTCGAACTGTCCTTGGGGCTCTTTTTGATCCTGGGCCGTTTGCTCCGCGGGGCTGTCTTCACGGCCAACGCTCTGCTGGCGGTCTTCTTTCTCGCCATCGCCTTCAATTGGGCACGAGGCCTGGATATCGACTGCGGCTGTTTCTTCTCCTCTGCAGGTCCTTCGACAGGCGGAAGCATGATCGTGTACCTGCTCCGCGACGCTTTTTTCCTGGCCATGAGTTCCTTCCTCCTCTTCTCCGTTTTGAGAAGGGAAAGGCTCCATGAAAAGGGCGGCGGGAAGATTACGGGTTAGAACAGCTTTTTGAAGGGGAGACTCGCGTCGGCTCTTCCATCTGCGATGCAAAGGAGGTTGCGAATGAAGATCTTGTTTATCATCACGACGGATGAGGGGGAGACAATATACAACGCCATGAGACTGGCCAACGTGGGGGTCCAGAAAGGCGATGAGATCAGCGTCTTCATGCTCGGCAAAGGCGTGCTGTTTGAAAACAGTGGAAGCGAGTCCTTTGACGTGATGGGCCAGATGGAGCAATTCAAGGGCGATTTCTATGTCTGAGGGGTCTGCATGAAATCCCACGGGCTTGTGGGATCCAGCAGCTGCCCCATCGCCTGGATGGATG
>JALOPA010000008.1 GCA_025454125.1 Thermodesulfobacteriota bacterium | reverse complement strand
GGTGGTCAGCTCCAGAGCCTCTTCCCGTCGGCCCTCGCTTTCATAGAGGTTCCCGAGATACCCGTAGGCATAGGACAGAGTCCGCGAATCCTCTATGGCGTGACCGACCTGGGCCGCCTGAGCGAGCGCTTGAGAAGACAGAAGGGTCAAGGGGAAGGCCTGATCGGCCAGGTGGGAGCGGAGGTCGCTGCAAAGCAGCCCGGCGTTGATGAGGGCATGGGCCTTGGTGTAGGAATCCTCCAGACCGCGGGTGAGAAGGAGCGCTTGGTCGACGAGAGATCTGGCTTCTCCATATCGCCCCAGGCTGACACACACGAAGGCGCTGTTGACCGCAGCCAGGGCTGCCGCAGTTCCCACCTGAAGCGTTGAGGCGCTGTCCTGATAGGCCCGGAGCGCTTCTTCCCATCGCCTTTGAGCAGCCAGAGCGTTGCCCAGGTTGTTGAGGAGCCTGGCCCGGAGGTCCGGATCGCCGAGGCCTCCTGCAATCCGGATCCCCTCCTCGATGTGCCGTTGCGCTCTCTCGTTCTCCCCCAGGCTGGTGAAAAGGCTTCCAAGGGCGCACAGGGCTTCAGCCCTCTGCTTTTCGTTTTTCTCCTGCTGCGCAAGAAGCAGAGCTTTTTCCGCGGCCTTAAGACCGTCCTGATGCTGCCCCAACCCCTGGTAGGCTTGGGACAGCCGGGTAAGGGCCTCAGCCTGCCTTGATTTGTTTCCAGCCTGATCGAAGAGTTTCGCCGCTTCGGCCCACGTGGAGGCGGCCGATGCAAAGGCCCCTTTCTTCGAGGAATCACGGCCCTGGGCCAAAAGAGCGTCGGCAGACAAGATCTTCGCCTCTTCAGGGTTGCCTGAGCTTCCTTCCGCCAGGCAGGGAGGGGCGGCACACAGCAGACCTCCCGCAAAGAGGCTCAAGGTCAGAAGGTGAAGAAAAGCTTTTGATCTCATTCAAAAACCCTGGATCGCGATTTGAAAGTGAATTCCGTCGTCCTGGATATTGTGATCCGGCGGCTTCACATCCACGAGAGCGTATCCCCAGTAGAACTCAAAGTCCAGTCTGAGCATCACAGGGGACTTCACGAGAGGCACCCCCCACCGGAGCCCAAGGCCGACGCTGTAAATGCTTCGGGGCCAAAAGGTCGGAAGCTCCACGTTTCTGGCGTAGCCGTAATCGGCAAAAGGCACCACCTGGAGATACTCGGCCCAGGTCGCGTTTTGCACAAGCGGCACGCGCAATTCCAGGGAGGAAATCAGGGCCTGATCCCTTACGAGCAGGTCCTCGCGGTAGCCCCGCACGGTGTATCGGCCCCCGACCGCAATCTGTTCGAGAGGCAGAAGGGGTTGGTTGCTGACCTGGGCATCGGTTCTGAACAGGAGCTGCATGTCCATGGTTTTCAGGATCCTGGCGTACTGAAATTGTCCGAGCCAGGAGACGAATTTTCCGTCGGGGATGCTGGACGATGCGTGGATGGTGGCATCGAGCGCGTCTATTCCGAAGCTGAATCTGGAGCGGGCTGCAACCACTTCGCGCTGGGTCCTGTAAATCCATTCCAGCAAGAAACGCAGGGCCGTGACCGCCGACTCTCCGTTTTCCACTCCGGGATAGAATGAAAAAGGCTCTCCCAGAAGAAAGGTCTTGTCCTCCAGGTAGTTCCCCGTGAGAGCGAGAGCGAATTCGTGGTTCAAGGTTCGGTAGAGAGGGTGCCTCAGGGTGAGTTCATAGATGCTGCACCGGCTCTCGGTGTCGAGGGGTTCGAAGATCTCGTCGATGACGTTGAAGGTGTTTTGCCTGTACCTCAGGAGGAGGGTCGTGTCCTCGGCCGTCAGAGGGACCGTGTACCCGATATCCAGGAGAGGGTCCATGCCCTGGGACCGGCCGTAGGTCAGGCTCAGGACATCTCCGTGGCCGGTCAGGTTCTGGTGGGCCAGGGTGAGGATGCCTTGCTCGGCGCCCACGGACGGGGATTGATAGTTGTTGAAGGCAAACCAGGCATAAAACGGGGTCCTCTCCTCCACCTTGAGGTTCAGCACGCTTTGCCCGAGACCGGCCCCCGGTCGAAGATCCGCGTGGAGGCTGCTGATCCGAGGATCCTGCTGGAGAAGCTGCAGCCGCTGCTGGAGAGGGTTGAGGTTGAGGGGAGGGCCTGCGCCCAGTTCTACACGGTCTTTGAGAAAAGAATCTTTGAACCATCGGTTTCCCTCGATTTCGATGGAACTCAGCTTTCCTTCAATGATCTGAAAGGTGATGATCCCCTCCGCCACAGCCTGGTCCGGGAGCACGGCGCCCGAGTTGATGTAGCCGCGGTCGATGTAGTAAAGGGTCAGGGCTCTGCGAAGGGATTCCAGGTCCTCGCTGGACAAAACCCGGTTCTCGTAAGGCGCCGTGACTTCGGCCAGTTGCTGCGATGTGAAGACCGTGTTTCCTTTCACCACGATTTTCCGGATGAACACGCCCCGAAGCAAGGGTTCCTGGCCCGGGGCCGGCGGAGGAGCCGGCGGGAGAGCGGGCAGAGGCGCAGGAGAAGGCGGAAGAATCTGCTCTTCAAGCAGGTCCGGCCGCCTGTCGCCGGAGCGGCCCGAGGGGTCGATGCGCGGGACGACCCGCTGGGCAAAGGCAGGGGCGCTTGCCAGCAGAATCGCGAGAACTGAAACAAGGAACCACGCTTTCGGGCAGGTCGATTTCACTTTAGGGTCACGCTTTGGTTTCAGGCCGGCGATCCTCACGGGATCGGGCTCGGAAGAAGGTTCCCTGGCTCGACGGGCAGACCGTTTCGTCCGCGGACAATGAAACTGCTGTACTTGCCTCCCCGGATCCTCGCCATGCAGGGTTCCCGGAGAAGCTCGAAGGCGCTGACGAAGTCCTCTCCAAGCGGGGTCAGGGTACCGCTGATTTCGGTGATGGGGGCGCGGATGTCCACGATGCCGTCAATGCCCAGCGCTGATGAGGCGTCGACGACGCTGTAGGGATCGGCGAGAAACACGTTGGAGACAATCCGGATGTTTCCGCCCTGGCCTGCATAAGCGTTGGCGATGATCTTGCTGTGATCCAGGATCACATACACCGGGTCGATCGAGATGTTGCCTCCCTGGGTGCCCGCCCCGCCCCCGACGCTCGCGGTGATCTCGGAGTTCTTCAGGTGAACCATGTAGGGTGCGGTGATCGTGGTGTTCCCGCCGTCGGCGTTGTCGGAGGCCGTGATCACTTTGCTGTCCGTGCTGATGAAACTCACACCGGCGGCAATCTCGATGCTCCCGGCGTCTCCCGTTCCCTTACTCCTCGCGGAGACGCGGGCCCCGTCGGCGAGGCGGATTTCCCTTGCCCGCAGCGTGATGTTTCCTCCTGTTCCATCACCCGAGGAGCCCGAATACACGCCGCTGAACTCGCCTGTGAACGAGATGTCGTCAGCCGCGTGGACGATGAGCTGTCCCCCGTTGCCCGTGCTGCCGATGGTGCTGCTCGATAGGGCGGATCCGCCCGAGACGTTCAGGGAGGCGACCTTGGCCACGATGTTCCCTCCCCGGCCGCTGCCGTAAGTCCCCGCGTCGATCAGAGCTTCATTTTGAAGGGCAAGCGACGGCGACGAGAGCAGGATATCCCCTCCGTCGCCGGAGCCGTAGGTGCTGCTGTAAATCCCGGTGCGCGGGTCTGAGAGGTTGATCGCCTGCGCGGCGTTCACAGAGACGTTCCCGCCTCTGCCGGAGGCAAGGTTGGAGCCGCTGGAGATCTGCGCTCCGCCGGAAAGAGTCAATCGCTGAACCGTAAGGTCGATGTTCCCTGCGCGCCCGTCTCCCACAGTGTCTGCCGCGATGAGCGCCCTGTCGCTCAGCACCAGGCTCGGCGCGGACAAACTCAGATTTCCCGCATCGCCTGCCGCAGCCGCATAGCTGTAAATGCCGCTTGAATTGCCCAGGGAGTCCATGCCGGAGATCGTTATCGAGTCGCTGGCGGCAAGGGAGAGGTCGCCGCCCTTTCCGGTGGTGCCGAAGGCGCTGTTGGAGATCCTCCCGCCTTGAGTGATCGTGAGCGATCCTGCAGTCACGTCGATATCCGCTGCCCGGCCGGTTCCCAGGGTTTCCGCGCTGATGATTCCGTGCTCGCCGATGTTCAAAGAAGGGGTGCTGATCTGTATGCGGCCCGCATTGCCGCCCCCTGAGGTGCGGTTGACCAGGGCACTGGTCAACCCGTTCGGTCCTATGCCGCTGATAGAAAAGCTCTCGGTTGCAAGGATGGAGAGGTTGCCGCCCTCTCCGGTTGCACCGTAGGCACTGCTGGAGATAGACCCGCCGCTCAACAGACTCAGAGTCCCGGTGCGGATGACCATGTCGCTTCCTCTTCCGTCGCTGAAAGAGTCCCCGTAGATGGAGGCCTCGTTTTCGACGAGAAGGCGGGGCGTGGTGACGGCCATGCCGCCTCCGTCTCCGGAGGCCCAGGACGCGCTGGACAAACCCGTGAGGGTGTCTCTCATGGAAATCGATTCTGTCGCCTCGACCGTCAACGGCCCGGACGGCCCCGAACCCTGGCTGGCTGAAGAGATGGAACTTCCTCCGGAGATCTCAAGGGTCCCAGTGAGAATGTCCACCCCGCTGCCGGGAAGATCGCCGTAGCTGTCGGCCGAGATCCGGCTTCCGCCGGACAGATCGAGACTCCCTGTCCGGATGTCCACCCCGCCGCCTGATGCGCTGCCGTAGTTGTCGGCCGTTACCCAAGACCCGTAACCTTGATACGATTCGAGAACCAAACGGCCTGAACGGATCACTACGGTTCCCGAAGGAGCCCCTATGGCATCGACCCAACTTCCACTAATCTGCACTGTGCCAGAGGCATTCAGGGGTTGCACCTTTAGGTCGGGCGGTTGCCCGGCAGGGCTTGGAATGACTTCACCGGGAGAGGCCACGCCGGCCAGGTTGATGCGGCCGCCCGGCGCCCACAGGTAGGCCCCGTACAAACCGATGTCGCCTCCCAGGACAGAGAGGGTTTCTCCGTCGGGCACGCTCAAGAAACTGTTCACGGAATAGATTGGAGCCGGTGTGGAACTCAAGAAGCCGAAGGCGGCCGGCGATGCGGCGGAGAGGACCTCTCCAGGAACGTTCGGTTCTGAATAGAACATGTCCCCATTGTCAAACCGCAGATAGTCCGCTGTGCTCACGTGGAACGAGCCCTTGACGTCCAGGGAGGCATTCGGACCGAAAACGACTCCCCAGGGATTGAGAAAATAGAGATTCGCTCCCTGAATGGTGGAACGAAGAGTGCCGTCAATGGTTGAGTAGTTTCCGCCCGTCACACGGCTCACGATGTTCCGGATGCCGCTCGGGCCTGTGAAGGTGGCGCTCTCCCCTGCCCAGACGTTGAAAGAACTGAAGCTGTGGAAAAGGTTTTGCCCTGCCTGCTTACCCAGGGAGTCGGTGATGTGGTAGGTGGTGGTCCCCACTCCAGGGACCGTTCCCGATCCCACGGACACGGCAGGTTTTCCCAACGTTCCGTCGGTGACGACTTGGCCGCGCACAACGTCGATCTGCGCCGAAGCGAAAAAGGAGAGGAAAGCGGTCAGCAGGAATACAAGAACAGGAGCATTCCGAAGGGTAGCCATATCATTTCTCCTCTCCTCAGAAGAGGGGACACGGAACAGGCTGGGTCCGGTCCGATGAAAGGGTTGGGAAATGATGATTTGCTCTGATCTCTGCTAAAACCCTATCAGAACCTGAAAACATTTCTATAACTTTTCCTATAGGTTATTGTCAATTTTTTTGATGATCCTAATAAGAGGCAACAAGGTGCTCCTTGAGACGGGCGTAGAGAAGCGGTTGACTTGCCCCAGATTGTCAGAACCCATTACGTTTTTTGTCATCCCTTGAGATGAACTGGAAAGTCCTTCGTGTCTCTGCAGCTCACTCATTGATCTAACCTGTTGAGATATTTTGTCTTATTTGCATCCGTCCGATTTTGGAATGCTTCTTGCTAAAGCACGGGCATGGATGCGGTTTTTCAATCGTGTCACGTAAAACAACCAGGGGAGGTTAGGCCATGAAGGTTATTCTCAGGATCTACGAGCACGTTGAAACTCTTGAGAGAGAGTTTTCAAGCGCTGAAGAAGTGCGGCGCATGACCCGAGAACTCGCTGAAGCAAACCCCAATCTCTTGATCGAGCCCTGCCTCGAAGTGGAGGCGGGCCGCGTCATCGCTCTGTCCGAGGTCTGAAAGAGTCCTCTTCCAAGTCAGGGAAAAAGGGAAAAGAGAATAAGTTGAAATTTCTTGACTCGATTCCCTTTTTCCTGCTTCAATGACCCTGTTACTCCCTTCACCCCTCAGCCGGTGACTGCGAGGGGACCCCAACAGAAAATACGATCCCAACGAGCGCCTTCAAACCCCGGCCGGTGAACCGCCAGGTCAGGGTTTTGGGGGAAAAGAGCAACCGGATCTCAAAAGGAGGGCTGTCATGGCGATTATCAGCATTTCTCGCGGCACGTTCAGTGGCGGCAAAGCTCTTGCGGAGCGCGTGGCCGAACGCCTGGGTTACCCTTGTCTGGGGAGAGAAGAGGTTCTCATCGAAGCGGGGAAGGAGTACGGCATCTCAGAAAGAGAACTCACGGAAGCCGTCAATCAGCCGCCGCCGTTCTGGCAGCAGGTGCCGGGAAGGCGCATCGCGTATCTCATGTGCCTGACCGCGGCCCTGCTCAAGCACGCGCAGGCCGGGAATCTGGTCTATCACGGGCATGCCGGCCACT
The DNA here is from genome assembly GCA_025454125.1 of Thermodesulfobacteriota bacterium. Next base: position 6,132 of record JALOPA010000008.1, on the reverse strand, counting down.
TCCTGCTGTCGGGCATCTCTCATGTGCTGCGGATTCGGGTGATTGCCGACATGGAGTACCGGATCAAAGCAGCGATGGACAGGATGAATCTCAAGCGCGACGAGGCCATCGTCTACATCGACCGAGTGGACCGGGAGCGGATCAAGTGGACCCGTTTTCTCTATGGGATCGAGTGGGGGGACTCCTCCCAGTACGATGTGGTCCTGAATCTGGAGCGGATGAGCATTGATGGAGCGAGTTCGGCGATTGCATCCATGGCTCAGCTGGACGACTTCAAGGTGACGCCTCAGTCCCAGAAGAGTTTTGAAGATCTGAAAGTGACCAGCGGGGTATGGGCGGCCCTTGTCAAGGATGAGCGCACCCGGGCCGCTTCCGTGCAGGTGACGGCCAACAGTGGGGTGGTCACCATCACCGGGAAAGCCAGTGCTGGGAAAGTGGTGGATGCGATCCCTGTGGTCGCAGGCCAGGTGCCCGGGGTGAAAGAGGTCAAAAATGAAGTGGGGATTGGTTCTGATTGGTACTGGTGATCCAGAACTCAGAGGAAAGAAAGGAAACAGGCATGTCGATCATCACGGTATCGAGGGGGTCTTACAGCAGAGGGAAAGACGTGGCGGAAAAACTTGCCCAGCGGCTGGGCTACGAGTGTGTCTCACGAGACGTCCTGATCGAGGCGTCCGATGAGTTCAACATTCCGGAAATCAAGCTGGTGCGCGCCATCCACGACTCTCCGTCGGTGCTCGACCGGTTCACGCACGGGAAAGAAAAATACGTCGCCTACATCCGGGCGGCCGTGTTGAAACGGGTACTGAAAGACAATGTGGTCTACCATGGGCTGGCGGGTCATTTCTTCCTTCAGGAGGTTCCCCATGTCCTGAAGGTGAGAATCATCGCCGACTTTGAGGACCGGGTCAAAGAGGAGATGAAGCGGGAAAACGTCTCTGCCGAGAAAGCCCGCTACACGCTGAAAAAGGACGATGAGGAGCGCCGCAAGTGGGGCCTTTCCCTCTACGGCGCAGACACCGCGGACAGCCGGCTCTACGATATGGTCCTCCACATCAAGACCCTCGGGGTCGAGGACGCCGTGGATGTCCTGTTTCACGCGGTGAACCGGCCCTGCTTTCGCACCACGCCTCAGACTCAGCAGGTGCTCGGGGACCTGTGCCAGGCGGCTCAGGTGCAGGCGGCCCTGGTCGCAGGGTTTCCCTCAGTCCGGGTCACCGCCAAGAACGGAAAAGTTTTTGTGAGCGGCGTCGAAACGTCCCTCCTCATGGAAAGAGAGGTGGCCGCCGAGGTGACGAAGCTCGCTCGAAAAGTGCCGGGCGTTGACGAGGTCACCGTCAGCACAACCCACTCCATCACGTCGGATTGATCGTGCCCCCCTGTTTCCTCCTCCTGCAGGAGAGGGAAACAGGGGACCCCCATAGCCTGAGCCATCCATTTCAAAGAGCTAAACTGTTACGAAAAGTTGAAGTCTTGATTCCAACCGAGTAGGGTGTGCCCAACAGACGCGGGAGCATTCGCTCGCGACCATCGACGTCGATATCGAGAACACCTAGCGAGGGGAGAGAAAGGATCATGGGAAATCAGAAAAACACGATGGCTGTCGAAGATGCGCACTATGCGCCGTTCTTCAACAAGACGCCCGTTTCCATCGAGAGGGGCGAGGGTATTTACGTTTGGGACGAAGACGGCAAACGTTACGTGGATTTTACGGCAGGGTGGGGGGTCACCTGCTTGGGGCACGCCCATCCTGTGATCATCGAAGCCCTTGCCTCCCAGAGCCGGAAGATCATGCAGAACCCCAACTCCGGAATCACCTATTCCCCTGCCCGGGCCAAGCTGCTCTCTCTGCTCATGGAGATTTTGCCGAAAGGGCTCACTCGCGTCTTTTTCTCCAACAGCGGAGCAGAGGCCAATGACGCCTCCATCAAGCTGGCCCGCAAAGCGACCGGAAGGCTGGAGGTGATTTCCACGGATTTGAGCTTTCACGGCAGGACCATCAGCACGGCGTCGGCGACCGGTCAGTCAAAGCATCGCGACAAATTCAAACCGCTCATGCCCCACTACCGGTTCGTCCCCTTCAACGATCTGGAGGCGATGAAGAAGGCCCTGGACCGCGATGTGGCGGCCGTGATCCTTGAACCGATCCAGGGAGAGGGCGGGGTGAATGTTCCGGAAGAAGGATATCTGGAGACGGTCTCCGCGCTTTGCAGGGAGAACGGCTCTTGCCTGATCATCGACGAGGTGCAGACCGGCTTTTGCAGAACCGGACCCCTCTTTGCCATAGACGGATTGAACGTGAGGCCTGACTTCTTTACCCTGGCCAAGGCAATTGCAGGCGGGTTTCCCTTCGGTGCCTTTGCCATGACCGAGGAAGTGTCTCGCAAGCTCGAGAAGGGCGATCACGGCGGAACCTACTGCGGGAATCCTCTCGGGTGCGCTGTGGCCTATGCGGTCATCCAACACCTTCTTGAGACCTCGATCCGAAAGAATGTAGAAACCGTCGGCTCTTTGATCGTTGAAAGGCTCAAGGCGCTGCAGCAGGCTCACCCGGGCATGATCAAAGCCGTGAGAGGCAGGGGGTTGCTCCTGGCCATGGAAATCCGAGACCCGCAGATTGCGGCCGAGATTGTCGAGAAAAGTCTCGCGATCGGGCTCTTTGTCAATCTCACGCAAGGCAAGGTGATCAGGGTCTTCCCTGCGTTGAACATCAGAAAAGCGGAAGCGGAGGAAGGGCTTGAACTGCTGGAAAAGGCCATTAGCTTAACGGCAAGCAAATAGGCATGGGTTGTCACTAAACCCTTTACCTCTGGTGGAGGACCCGGATAGGTTTTACCGATCCGGGGAGAGTCGTGAGAGCGGATTGAGCTGCAGGACTGTAGAACTGCAGAACCTGGGTTCCCGCCTTCGCGGGAACGACGGCTGTTCGCTCCATCGTTGTCATTCCCGCGCAGGCGGGAATCCAGAATCGTCTTCCGCTTAAGCCCCCCTCAGGGGGGCCACCTAAGGCCACCCGCTCTGCGGGTGGAGCCTCACCTTACGAGAAAAGGTGAGCCCTGCGAGACGGCAACCAAAGGAGGTGAGTCTCCATGAACACAAGGATAATTTTGATGTTGCTGCTCCTCTTGGCTTTGAGCTTGAGTGCAGCGTCGTGTGAGACCACTGCAGGGTCAAGGTCGGGATCGGCGGCGTCGCATTATGGGGTTCAAGGCGGTGTGTCCCGGGGGGGCAGTTCCGGGGGCATCCCCTGGGATGCGTATTGGGGGCCCTGATTTCAGTGACCGAGTGGAAAAGTTGCTGGTACGAGGGTAGGGGCGTCGTTCATGATTTTTCCGGAGGGACCTTTGTTTTGACCGGAGGTTGGGCCGGCGGTTTCTGAATGCTCTTCGGCTTTTCCGGCTCGGCCTCAGGTTTCGTCTGTGGTTTTTGTTTCGGTTCCAGCTCTTCTCTCTTTTGAGGCTTGCTGAGAGTCTCCATGGTCTCCCGGGGTGCTCTTTTTTGTTCTGCTCCGGGTTTCGGTATGTTCGGCTTGCCTCCGGGCGGGGCGCCTTCCGGTTTCTTCATTGGGTTTGATCTCTCGCCCTTGAGGGCCTTCCACTTTTTGAGAGTCTCCTGGTGAACCGCCTGCCTCTTTTCCATGGTCTTCGGAAGGTCCCGCCGCCTGTCCAAGCCTTTGTTTTTCAGCGCTTCGAATTGCGGCGCAAGAGAGAGCATCTTTTCCCGGAGCTGAACCGCAGGCGCCGGTGGCCTGTTCCTGAAGACGGAACTCTGGTACCCCTTGCTCAGGACGATTTCCGACTCCTTCATGACCTTTTTCCGGCGGTCCAATCCCGCCACAGTGACTTCACCGTCAAAGACGCCCACGTCGGTTTGTTTCGTGTCCAGCACCTCGACGGCAAAATCAGTCCCACGGACCCCGGCCACGACGGTCGGTGTCTGGACCTCGAACCTGGACCGGCTGTGGGCAAACCGGCTGATGTTGGAAAGCATCCGGCCGAACCAGAGATAAACCGAAGCGCTGATGCTCCGGGTCTGAGAGTCTGCGGACAATTCGCTGAGGGTGATTTCCGTGTTTTCCTCCAGCTTGATCTGTGATCCGTCATCGACCAGGATTTCGGCGGAACTCCTTGCCTCCGTCTTGAGGTGGTCCCCTTGCTCCAGCGGCATGCCCTTTTCCACGGGAAGCCAGAAGTTTTCGCCTCCCTTCTGGATGTGGACCTGCCCCTCGAAATCGATCAAGGTGGCTGAGAAGGGAACCGGAGGTTGTGCGCATGGAGAAGGCCGAGGAAGGAGGAAAAGGGCAAGAAGCGGGAGGGCGAGGAGAAGAATCTTCTTGCACATGGCGGGCCGTCGTCCTCCTTTTTCGGAAATCAGCGCATCGCAGTGTCGGGCTGAGTCCAGCTCGACGGCGAGAGCATAGTCCATTCGTTTCTCGCCTTCAAGGCTTAAATGTCGTTGCAGCAGCCCTGATTTGACGAAGCCGTCGTGCTGCTTTATACTGCGAAGGAAAGATCAGAACCGTGGAGAGGAAATCCTAGAAGGAGATGGCAGAGCAGTTTACAAATCCCAAGGCTCTCAGGGAGGACATTTCAGAAGCGCTTCACGAGAGGAGTCTCAGGGACGGCGGATATCCTGAAGACGTGAGTGTTTCACCCGCCACATCCTCGGTTCTGTTCCTTCTCTGTGGACAGTGTGACGGGTCCTCAGAGCCGTGCGTGGTGCTCAACAAGCGATCGGAGCGGGTGCGGCAGCCAGGGGATCTGTGTTTTCCCGGAGGAAGGGTCGCCCCGCGTCTGGACACCTTTCTTTCGAAGATGCTCAAGTCTCCCCTGTCGCCTCTCACCCGATGGCGGTTCTGGCCCGACTGGCGAGACCGAGGAGGGGAGCAGGCGAATCGGCTTTCCCTGCTTCTGGCCACCAGCCTGCGGGAGAGTGTGGAGGAGATGCGACTGAACCCGTTCGGAGTGACCTTTCTCGGGCCCATGCCTTCAGAGGAGCTCTGGCTGTTTCGGCGCGTTCTGTACCCCATGGTGGCCTGGATCCATCGGCAAAAGCATTTTCTGCCCAATTGGGAGGTCGAGAAAATCGTTTACGTCCCTCTGAGGGAACTCCTGAAGCCTGAGCTCTACGCGCGCTACCGCTTGCGCTTCCAAGGGGGCGGGGAAAACGGCAGGGAAGACTATGTCCAGGATTTCCCCTGTTTCCGCCACGAAAACGGAAGAGAACGAGAGGTGCTGTGGGGAGCCACGTTCCGAATCGTCATGTCTTTTCTGGAAACGGTCTTTGGGTTTAGGGTCCCTTCCATGGAGGCTCTGCCCGTGATCACCAAGACCATGGGCGAAAGGTACTTGAATGGATCGCCATAACCATGGGTTTTCCCCTCCGACCTCTGAGCGCAAGGACGAGTCCCCAAGGGATTATGCCGCCTTAGCCGTCTTCGTCGGTCTTGTCCTGGCGCTCCTGGTGGCCGGCTATTTCGCGTTCAGGAATGTAGATGCGGACATCGGCTTCAACCCTGTAGCCTATGTCCGGGAGTGGGCGAAGGATATGGAGGACAAGGCGAAAGGCCTGGTGGGGGAGGCGACGAAAGCCCTGAAGATTCCCGCCGGAGAAAGCGCGGACGCCAAGCCCTATGTCCAGCGAGGGATCAGGCACTATCGCCAGAAAAACTACACAGAGGCTCTAGCCGAGCTGAACAAAGCCGTCGCGATCGATCCTCAGAGCGCCGAAGCCCATTACTTGAGAGGGCGAACCCTGCTTAGCCTGGGGAAGGTGGAGCAGGGGGCGGATGACTTCAAAACAGCAGTGAAACTCAAGCCGGACTATTCGGAAGCCTACGACCATTTGGGCTGGCTGGCTGCCAAGCAGGGTCAGGTGGAGGAAGGGATCGGTTACCTGACGAAGTCCATCGAGCTCAAGCCCGACAATGCGTGGGCCCTGCACAACAGAGGCCGACTGTTATTCGCCAAGGGGGACGCGGCCGGCGCCATGAGAGATGCCGAAAAAGCGTGCAGCCTCGGATTTCAGGAGGGCTGCAGCGCCTTTGAGACCTACAAGAACAGCTCCAGAGAAGGAGGGTAGGGATCAGTGAACGTTGAGCCATGGTCATTGAACATGGATCATTGAACATGG
>JALOPA010000432.1 GCA_025454125.1 Thermodesulfobacteriota bacterium | reverse complement strand
CAAATATACCCGCTGGGGGCTCTCGATGCAGGCCACGGCCGACGACGAAACCGCGGCCCTCTCCCTGGGAGTGAGTGCCCGCTTTGTCTATGCCGCCGCGTGGGGCATTGCGTTCATGAGCGCCGGCGTGGGAGGGGCTCTTCTCGGAAACATCAACGGCATCAACATATCCATCGGTTACCTGGGCCTCCTGGTGCTGCCGGCCGTGGTCCTCGGGGGACTGAATTCCGTTCCCGGCGCCATTGTGGGCGGAGTGATCATCGGGGTCCTTCAGAACCTCTCCGGGACCTATTTGGACCATTACTTTCCCGGCGGGGTCAAAGAGATCGTTCCCTTTGCCTTTATGGCCGTGTTCCTGCTCTTCAAGCCTTATGGCCTGTGGGGCTGGGAGCGGATTGAACGGGTGTGAGCATAAAATCGCAGAGCGATTTTATATAACGCGGCTTCACCGCTTTGTATAAAATCACCGGGCAAAGCGAGGTTATTTTATGTCCAGCGTCTGGCTACCATGCGGTGACTATCATCAGGATTACCGGGAAGACCAGGGGTGGTGGCAGAGCACCTTCATCAAAGCGAAGATGATTTTGCTCCTCCTGATCGTTTTTGTGGGCATCCCCGTGCTCTTGCCCGGCTACTATCTCAGTGTCGGCACCATGGTCGGCTACACGGCCATGGGCGCTCTCGGGGTGCAACTCCTGATCGGCTTCACCGGTCTGGTGACCCTGGGCCATGCCGCATTCATCGCCGTGGGCGCCTACACAAGCACCCTTCTAGTCCTTCAGTTTCCTTGGCCCCATTTCTTCACGGACCTGGGTCTGGCTTATCCGATCAGCATCCTTGTCGCGGGTCTCGTCGCCGGCGTCTGGAGCGTTCTCTTTGGGCTCCCCTCCGCAAAGGTCAAGGGGTTTTACCTTATCCTCACTACCATGGCCGCTCAGTTCATCACCGTGGATTTTCTTCTGACCCAGTACGTGAGCCAGATCGGAGGAAGAGGACAGGCCTTTTCTCTGCCTCCAGGCATCATCAAGATCGGGCCCTGGGTCATCGACAGCGATATCAAGATCTACTATCTCATGGCGGTCCTCACCACCCTGATGGTCATCGCCTTGGCCAACCTGCTCCGATCCAAACCGGGACGGGCGTGGGTGGCGATTCGTGACAATGATATCGCCGCCGAGGCCCTGGGGATCAATATCGTCCGCTACAAGCTCCTGGCCTTTTTCGTGGCAGGGTTTTTCGCCGGGATCGCCGGCGCCTTCTGGGTCAGCAACACGGCCGCCTTGAGCCCGGAGCACTTTCCATGGTTCTGGTCCCTGTGGCTGGTCGGCGTGATTCTCATCGGCGGCGTGGGGTCCATCCACGGCGCTGTTTTCGGGTCAATCTTCATGGTGCTCGTCATGGAAGGGTTGCAGTGGACCGTGATCCCTCTCTCCGCCTACTACCCGAAGCTGCTGATGGACTTCGCTTACATCAAAGACTCGGCCTTCGGTCTGGCCATCTGCGCTTTTTTGATTTACGAACCCAACGGCTTGGCTTACCGCTGGTGGCAGATCAAGAACTATTTCAATCTCTGGCCGTTTTCTTATTAGAAAGGAGGTGAAAGAGAACTGTATTGTTCGGAGGATCGATTTTTGTGAAACGTTTTTTCAATCTTGAAGGGGGAAAAAACATGAAGAAGATGCGTCGACAGGTATTCACTTCGGTGCTGACCTTGGCTGTGGTGCTCGCTTTTTCCGCTTTTGCAGCGGCCGCCGATATCCCGGTGGGCGGCATCATGGATACGACGGGGGCCACCTCGGATGTCGGAAAAGACTATGCCATCGGCATGGAGGATGCGATCAAGTACATCAACGATCAGGGAGGGGTCAACGGCAAGAAAATCAAGTACACCTGGTTTGACTACGGGTACCGGATCCCTGAAGCCATCACCAAATACAATCTTCTGAAAAGGCTGGGAGTCGTGGCGATCATGGGTTGGGGCACCGGCGACACCGAGGCCCTCTCTCCAACCGTCAACAAGGATCAGATGCCCTACATTTCCGCTTCCTACTCCGCGCATCTGACCGACCCGAAGAAAACGCCTTACAACCTGTTCTTCTCTTCGGATTACTCAACAAATGCCAGATCCTGCCTCACGGCGTGGTTCGACAAGAAGTGGCCCACCAAGGCGGACTACGGCAAACGCAAACCAAGACTGGCTTGCAGCTACATGTTCGCCTCCCCTTATGCGAGCGCTCCCATCAAGGCCATCAAAGACCATGCCGTCATGCTCGGGTTTGACGTGGGAGACGATCAGGACGTTTCTCTGTTCGCACTGGACACCAAGAGCCAGATCATGGCCCTGAAGAAGTTCGAGCCGGATGTGCTCTGGCACGGCAACACCACCATGTCCGTTTCTGCCACCATACGAGATGCCTTCGCCCTTGGGCTCAAGGTCGATCACATCATCAACAACTGGGGTTTTGACGAGAACCTGCCGCGACTCGCGGGGGAAGCGGCCAAAGGGGCCATGGGCGCCACGCCATGCGCTTTCTACGGCCAGAAGTACAAGAACATGGATATCGTGGTGGAGGCTGCGAAGAAGTACAGCCCTGCCGTTCCTCAGGAAAAAAGACTCAACCGAACCGTTCAAGCGTGGGGGGATGCCCTGATCACCTGGGAAGCCATGAAGCTCGCCGACAAGGCGGGAGATTTGACCGGTCCCGGGATCATGAAGAAGGGCTTCGAAAGCCTGAGGAACTATGACATCGGCCTCGGTGCAGCCCCGATCACTTTTACCCAGACCGATCATCGGCCGGCCACCGGATGCCTCGTTCAGGAATGGACGGGGACGGAATTCAAGGAAGTGGAAGCGGTGGACCTGAAAAAACGCTGGCCGGACAAGTGGGAAAAAGATTGGCTCGGCTGGTAGCAGCTTTCCGACCCAAGCCGAGTGAAACTCTAACCCCAAGGAGGTTAGGCCATTGGAAGCGGTAGAAAGGATCCTCAAGATCAACAACATCGAGGTCAAGTACCACGAGGTCATCCTGGTCCTCAAAGGGGTGTCGATCGAGGTGCCGAGAGGCGGCATCGTCGCCCTTCTCGGCGCCAACGGTGCTGGCAAGAGCACGACCCTCAAGGCCATCTCCGGCCTTTTGAACACCGAGGATGGTGAAGTGACGGACGGCGCGATCGAGTATGAAGGCCGCCGCATTCACCACGAGAACGCCGCAAATATCGCCAGGATGGGGATCGTCCAGGTCATTGAAGGGAGAAGGGTCTTCGAGCATCTCACAGTGGAGGAAAACCTGAAGGTGGGCGCTCACCTCAGGAAGACAGGCTCCGTCCGCGAGAAGCTCGATCTCGTGTACCACTACTTCCCCCGCTTGCGAGAGAAACGCAACGAAACCGCGGGATTCGTGAGCGGCGGGGAGCAGCAAATGACCGTGGTCGGAAGGGCCTTGATGACAGAGCCCAAGCTGGTGCTGCTGGATGAGCCTTCCATGGGCCTTGCGCCCAAGCTCATCCACGAGATTTTCCGGATCATTACCCAGCTGAACAAGGAGCAGCGCATCTCCATTCTTCTGGTGGAGCAGAACGCCAAGCTGGCTCTGAACGTGGCGCCCCATGCCTATGTCATGGAGACCGGACGGATCGTGATGGACGACAGCTCCGAGAAGTTGGCCCAGAATGAGGACATCAAAGACTTCTACCTTGGCTTGACCGACAAGGGCGGGAAAAAGAGTTTCCGCGACGTGAAGCATTACAAGCGCAGAAAGAGATGGCTTGCCTGAGAGGGTATTGCTGCGCTCCAG
>JALOPA010000431.1 GCA_025454125.1 Thermodesulfobacteriota bacterium | reverse complement strand
CCCTTCGGGCGTGCTCTTGGTGAGGAAGGGAGTCTCCACTTCCATGAACCCGCTCCGGTTCAGATACTCCCTGACCAGGGCCGTCATGCGGTGGCGCTGGAGAAAGTTCTGGAAAAGCTTCCGTCTCCGAAGCTCCAGATAACGGTATTTGAGCCGGAGGGTTTCGGAAGCATCCACGGCGCCGTCCACCTGGAACGGAGGGGTTTCCGACTTGTTGAGGATTTTGAGCCCTGTCACCTTGAGCTCTATCGCTCCGGTGGGAAGCTTCGGGTTTTCCTGGCCCTCGAGCCTGGGAGAGACCTTGCCCTTCACCGCCAGGACCCACTCGTTCCGGAGAACGTGGGCCTTTGCGTGGCTCTCTTCATCCACGTTGGGGTCGAAGACGATCTGGGTGATTCCTCCCCTGTCCCTCAAGTCGATGAAAATGAGGTTCCCCAGGTCTCTCCGGGTGTTGACCCACCCCATGAGCAGAACTTCCTTGCCGATGTCTCCGGCCCGCAAGCTCCCGCAATCGTGCGTTCTCTTCCAGCCGCCCAGCGTGTCCAGTCGAATATCATCGTTTTCAGTCATCGCGCATCCATCACCAACAGATTCCTGAGCGTATTGAGCAAATCCTCCAGGTCCACCGGCTTCTGATCTTTCTTGACCATGTCCTTCAGGAGAGCCTTGCCCGAAGCCAGTTCATTTTCCCCCACGATGAGCACCCTCGAAGCGCCCAGGCGATCCGCCCGCCTGAGCTGGGCTTTGATGCCCTTGGCCCCGTAATCCGTTTCCACCCAGAACCCGGACTTGCGGAGGTCGCAGGCCCAGGCAAAAGCCTTTTTTTCAGCCTCAGGTCCCAGGCCGAGGATGAAGAGATCCGGCACAGGATTCTTTTCCCGGGCTTCTTCCTGGAGCAGGGTGATCAGCCTCTCCATGCCGAGGGCAAACCCGATGGCCGGATGGTCCGGCCCGCCGAGCTGTTTGGACAGGCCGTCGTAACGTCCTCCTCCCAGCACCGCGTTCTGGGCCCCGAGCCGGTCGGTCTGGATCTCGAAGGTCGTTCGCGTGTAGTAGTCCAACCCTCGAACGAGCATCGAGTTGACGGAAAAAGAAATGCCCAGAAGGCCCAGATACTCCTGAAGGCTCCTGAAATGTTGGTCACAGTCCCCGCAAATGAATTTCAGGATCGAAGGAGCGCCCGCCACCACTTCCTTGCACCCCTCGACCTTGCAGTCGAAAACGCGAAGAGGGTTGGTGTCGGCCCTTCGCCGGCAGTCTTCGCAGAGCCCTTCCTTTTTTCCGGCAAGGTATTTTTTCAGCTCCTCGCGAAAAGCGGCGCGGCACTCGGGGCATCCCAGGGAATTGACCTGAAGGCTCAGGCCCGAGAGCCCCACGGTTTCGAAAACGGTCATGGCCAGGAGGATGATCTCGGCATCAGACTTGGGCCCCGGATCCCCGAAGATCTCGGCATCGATCTGATGGAACTGCCTGAACCGGCCCTTCTGGGGCCGTTCGTGCCTGAACATGGGGCCGATCATGAACACCTTTTGCAGGGGGTTGTCCTGGTAGAGCCTGTGCTGGATGTAGGCCCTCACCAGGGAGGCTGTGGCTTCGGGCCTCAGGGAGAAATTCCTGCCCTTGCTGTCCGTGAAGGTGTACATCTCCTTGGAGACAATGTCGGTTTCCTCGCCGATGCTTCGCTTGAAGAGCTCGGTCATCTCCATGAGAGGGAGCTTGATCTCCTGGAACCCGAAGCTCCGGAACACCCGCCTGGCCCGCCGCTCGACCTTCTGCCAGACCTCCACCTCTCCCGGAAGGATGTCTTTAAAACCTTTTATGGTCGTAAATTCCAAACGCCTTGCTCCTGTTGAGAAAAGTTCATCGTCTCCTACCAGAACGCTCCTTGAGCGTCAATGATTTTGGCAGGGACCAAAGAAAACATTACCATGAAAACGCGAAAGGGATGTTGGGACACAGATGAACACGGATCTATTGGATTAGGAGGAAGAAGAAACCCGCGTTTATCCGTGCGAATCCGTGTCCGCTTTTTTCTCTGCGCCTTTGCGGGCGTTTGTTTGGTTTTACTGATAACCGACAACTGTCAACGGATCACTGGTCCTCCAACTTTAGGCACTTTAGTGCACTTTAGAATCTTAGACTGTAACTTCTCTGCGACTTGCGGAGAAGTTGGAGGTTGGAGGTCAGAGGTTGGAGGCAAGAACGGTTTTGCCTCAAACCTCAAGTCCGCCTGGGCGGACGATCCTCAAGCCTCAAACAGCAGGCCAGATTTTGGTTGCGGCCAAAGGCCTGCATTGGGGACTTGCTTTACATCACTTCGATCTTCGTGGCCTTCTTTCCCTGCCTGGAGCGTTTTTTCTCCTCAAGCCCTTCGATCCGTTCGTCCACCAGAGCGCGGATTGCTTTCAGGAACTCGATGCGCGAGAGATCCAGGTGCTCGAAGAAATTGGATTTCGGCAGAGAGAGCTTTTGAAGATCCATGAAGAATTTCCCCACAGGGCACACCACCATTTCCTCTTCTTTTTTCTTAGCCATGATCTTCTCCTTCAAAACAGATGTTCACGTACTCCTCCTCCCTCTTGGCGGTCACCGATTTGGTGGCAGCCACATGCCTGGGCAGCAGAATGTGTTTCTTGAAGCTGCCGATGCGGACAATGAGCTCGTCGGAGACCTTGTTCAGTTCCAGATGATCTTTGCTCGCAAAGGGAATCTTCAGCCTGAGGCAATAGACGCCGTCCTGCTTGACGAGTTCGTAAGGCTGGCCCACGTAAAACTTCTCCAGGGGGTTACGCTGGCCGTAGATCTGGACGGCCAGGGCTTTGAGCCGGTCGTAGCCCAGCACCTCGTTCTGGAACAGGCTGACGGGAAAAACGGGAATGGGGCTGAAGTAGTCCTTGGCAATGTCCATGTACTGTTTCTGGTTCTCCCTCCAGCTCTGGAAGTAGGCGTCTTTGATCTTGGGCGGGAGCACGCGGTTCATGATGATGGCATCCACGTTCATCCGGTAAAGGCTGAAGTACATGAAAGCCCGCTGGGTCTCTTTGATCACGATTTTCTCGGGGTTGGCAATCAGGCGGACGCTCGTGACCTCCGGATCGATCATGATCTGGTCCACGCCCTTCAGCCGTTCAAAGAGGTGCTCGATGGCATCGAAATACTCGTCCCCCGGGATCGGCACGTTGTAGATCCTCTTGGCCACGGGGCCGACGACCTTGGCAAGGGTTTTTTCCATCTTGAAGATCTTCTTGATGTACCAGTCCAGGGTCGTGGGCACGCTGATGAAGCGGATGGATTCGCCCGTGGGCGCACAGTCCAGGAGAATGACGTCGTATTCCTTGTCCCGCACATAGCGGTTGATGTAGAGGAGCAGGCTCACTTCTTCCATGCCTGGCAGGATGGCGAGCTCCTCCGAAAGGATCTCGTCGAGCCCCGTGGTCTTGAAGAGCGCCGAGAGGTAGCGGTGGATTTCACCCCAGTTTCTTTCGATTTCCTGCTGGATGTCCAGCTCCTGGATCCAGAGGTTCTTGTGGACCTTAATGGGCTTTCCCTTGTTCTGGTCCAGAAGATCTCTTTCAAGGTCAAAGATGTCGGCCAGGCTGTGGGCTACGTCGAGGGACATGATAATGGTGCGAAGGCCCATTTCCGCCACCCGGATTCCTGTGGCCGCCGCGACGCTCGTCTTGCCCACACCGCCTTTTCCTGCAAAGAAAATAATCCTCAAAACCAATTCACTCCTTCCTTCAGTACTTGCATTTCCGACTGGAATCCTATCACAAATTCCTTTGGGTTGAAACGAT
>JALOPA010000430.1 GCA_025454125.1 Thermodesulfobacteriota bacterium | reverse complement strand
CCGGAGCCGTGACCTCGGCCCAGAACATCATCAAGTGCGCAAACCGCGCCGGCCTGGACGTGTGCGACATCGTGCTCGAATCCCTGGCGTCCAACGAGGCGGTGCTTTCGGACGAGGAGCGCAACCTGGGAGTCGCGCTGGTGGACTTCGGCGGAGGCACGACGGATGTGGCCGTCTTTTCCCGAGGGACCATCAAGCACACCTCGGTGCTGGCCCTGGGAGGCGACAACCTGACCTACGACATTTCCATCGGGCTGAGAACTCCCAAGGTGGAAGCGGAAAAAATCAAGGTCAAGTACGGCTGCGCCCTGTCCTCGATGATCGGCAAGGATGAGACGATCGAGGTCCCCGGGGTGGGCGGAAGAAAGCCGCGGGTGCTCTCCAGGCAGATTCTCGGCGAGATCCTGGAGCCGCGGGTGGAGGAGGTTTTCACCCTGGTGCAGGAAGAACTGGTCCGGGCCGGTTATGAGAACATGATCAATTCAGGCGTGGTGATCACGGGAGGGTCTGCGGAACTGCCCGGCGTGGCCGAGATCGCCGAGCAGATCTTCAACGTTCCGGCCCGCACAGGCTACCCTCAGGGGATCAGCGGCCTGGTGGAGATTGTCAACAAGCCCATGTACGCCACCGCCGTGGGCCTCGTGCTCTACGGCGCAAAAAGAGCGAAGGAGGGAAAGAAATTCAGAATCAGGGACAGCAACATTTTTGGACGCGTCATGGAACGAATGAAAAAGTGGTTCAAGGAAGTCATCTGAAACTCAAAACGGGGAGAACAAAGGAGGGACATTCATGAAATTTCAGTTCGTAGAAGAAAAAGAAGGTTACGCAGCCAGGATCAAAGTGGTCGGCGTGGGAGGGGCCGGCGGCAATGCCATCAACAACATGATCGCCGCCAAGCTCAGGGGTGTGGAATTTTTCACCGCCAACACCGATATCCAGGCCCTCGAGCGATCGACCTGTTCCCACAAGATCCAGCTCGGGGTATCGGTCACCAAGGGCCTGGGCGCAGGGGCGGATCCGGAGATCGGCCGTCAGTCTGCGGAAGAAAACACCAACGAGATCAAGGAAGCGATCAAGGGCGCGGACATGGTCTTCATCACCGCGGGAATGGGCGGCGGCACCGGCACCGGGGCCTGCCCTGTGGTGGCCCGGCAGGCCAAAGAGGAAGGCAGCCTCACCGTGGCGGTGGTGACCAAGCCCTTCAAGTTCGAGGGGGACAAGCGCATGAGGCGCGCCCTGGACGGGATCGACAAGCTCAAGAAGGAAGTGGACACCTTGATCATCATCCCCAACGAGCGACTCAAGGCCGTGGGCACCAAGAGCAGCACGTTCCGCGAGCTCATTGTGCGTGCGGACGAGGTGCTTCTGAACGCGGTCAAAGGGATTTCCGACCTCATCATGAGCAGCGGCTTCATCAACCTGGACTTCGCGGACGTGAAGAAAGTGATGGAGCAGATGGGGACCGCCATCATGGGCACGGGCAGGGCCAAAGGCGAGAATCGGTCCACGGAAGCGGCCAAGCAGGCCATCAACAGCCCGCTTCTCGAAGACATCTCCGTCCACGGCGCCCGAGGCCTTCTCATGAACATCACCGGGCCGTCGGACATGACCATGGAGGAGATCGACGAGGCCTCCAACTTTATCAAGGGCGAAGTGGACGGCGAGGCGGAGATTTTCTGGGGCGTGGTCTTTGACGACAACATGGGCGACGAGGTTCAGATCACCGTGATCGCCACGGGCATTGACAAGGAGCCGGAGAGAAAGGACAAAGAAAAGATCATCAAGCTCCGAGACGTCACTCCGGACGATGCCAAAGACCCATGGACCGTGCGGGGCGCGAACGGCGAAAACCTGGATGTGCCCACGTTCCAGAGGGTCGGACCGGGCGGGTCCTCCACAACCCTACACAGGGAAAAGGAGGAGACCCAGCCCAAGAGGAGCTTCTTCAAGAAAGGGTTCTTCAAGGAGAACCTGGACTATCCGACCTTTCTGAGAGCAAAGGCGGATTGATCTGATCTAAGGTGATGGAGACGTGGACAGGCTTGCCCTGGAAAAGGGGGCCGTACGAAAGGACTGGGGCGGCCGGATCTCGGTAGCGCTCGTTTACCCCAACGCCTACCGCGTCGGCATGTCGAACCTTGGTTTTCAGGTGGTTTACTCTCTTCTCAACCGAAGAGAGGATGTGGTTGCGGAACGTGTCTTCCTCCCCGAAGGCAAAGAAATGTCCCTCTGTGTGGACGCGGGAAAGGGGCTCTTGTCCCTGGAGTCCCTTTCCCCGCTCCACCGGTTCGACCTGATTGCCTTCTCTCTTTCCTTTGAAAACGACTATCCCAACATCCTGAGAATTCTATCTCTCGGAAAAATCCCTTGTCTTTCGGAAGAGCGCAAAGAACACCACCCCTTTGTCATGGCGGGCGGCATCACGACTTTTCTCAATCCCGAACCGCTCGCTCCTTTTTTCGACTTCTTCCTCCTGGGGGAGGCCGAAGCCACCCTGGAGAATTTCCTTGCGGCTTTCCGAGAGATCAGGGCTCATTCCGGAGGGCGGCAAGAGGCGCTCCAGGACCTTGCCGGCGCCGTGAAGTCCCTGTATGTCCCTTCGCTTTACCGCGTCCACTACAACAAGGACGGGACAATTCAATCCAGAGAGCCGGAGCGCGGAGCTCCGGAGAGGATAGAAGTGCTGAGGCCCAAGCTCACCGACATGCCGGTCCGGACCTCCACCCTGCTCACGCCCGAGTCGGAATTCCCCGACCGGGTGCTCATCGAGCTCGGAAGAGGCTGCACCCGCTCCTGCCGGTTCTGTGCCGCAGGCTATGTGTACCGTCCCCCCAGAATCCACGACGCCTCCTCTCTCCTCAAAACCGTTGGGGATGTTCTGAAAAAGGAGCCGTCCGTCGGCCTCCTGAGCGCGTGCGTTTCCGACGTCCCTGGCATCGAGGAGATCACCGGCCTGGTCCTCAGAGAGGGAGGCCGTTTTTCCGTGTCATCGCTACGGGCCGACTCCCTGACTCGACCTCTCATCGAACACCTGAGAGACGCAGGGCAGAAAACCCTGGCTGTCGCTCCTGAAGCAGGGTCTGAGCGCTTGAGAAAAGTGATCAACAAACACTTGACCGGGGAGCAGATCGTCGATGCCGTGCGCATCATCGGCGCCGCAGGAGACTTCAGCCTGAGGCTCTACTTCCTCATCGGCCTCCCGACAGAAACCCCGGAGGATGTGAGCGAGGTCCTGGAACTGGTCAAGACCATCAAGCACCACCTGGTCAAGGAGGCGGCCACCCGAGGCCGGATCAGGCAGATCAAGCTGAGCATCAACTGTTTCATCCCCAAGCCCTTCACTCCTTTCCAGTGGTTCCCCATGGACACGGTGCAAAGCCTCAAGGAGAAACAGAAGTGGCTGAAGAAAGCGCTCGGCCGTGAGGGCGGCATCAAGGTCAGTTTCGATCTGCCCAAGTGGGCCTATGTGCAGGCGCTCTTGTCCTTAGGCGACAGGCGGGTGGCTTCCATGCTGCTCCTTTCCCACGTTCACGGGGAGGACTGGCAAAAAGCCTTCACCCACAGCGAGATCAATCCGGATTTCTTCGTCTACAGGCCTAAGAATTTGGATGAGAACCTTCCCTGGGATTTCATCGACCACGGAATCTACAAGGAACACCTCCTCAAAGAGTACAAGCTCAGCCTCAAGGGAGAGGAGTCGGACATCTGCCACGTGGGCGACTGCATCCGCTGCGGCGTGTGCTGACCGTCCAGTTCTCGCGAGTCACCTTCATCCTGCCCATAATCCTTGTTAAGAG
>JALOPA010000429.1 GCA_025454125.1 Thermodesulfobacteriota bacterium | reverse complement strand
ACTATGTTTATTTCTCAGAAACTCGTGGAATTGATTGAGCGGGATGCCGAGACGCTTTCAAAGAAGTGGCTCGAAGATGTGCGAAAGCGGCCTGAGACTCCGACTTACCACACCTTTGACCCTGACGAACTCTACCGCCGGGCCCATCTGGTCTACAGCCAGCTCGGGAAGTGGGTCTCCTACGAGACCAGCAAGGAAGAGATTGCCACCCATTACACTGCCTTGGGAGCCCGGCGCCGCAAAGAGGGATTTGCCCTCTCCGAGGTCATCTATGCCCTTACCCTCACCAGGCGATATCTCTGGCTCAAGGTGCTTTCAGATGGGTTCTTGGACACAGCCCTGGACCTGCACAAAGGTCTGGACTTGAACAACCGGGCCGTCCTCTTCTTCGACCGGGCCATCTATTACACTGTCCTGGGGTATGAGAAAGCATAAGCTCTGACCGGACTTCGTGGCAACTGCTTTGCCGCAAAGCATGGTCTTTTCTAGGGCCTGTCAAGCTGGGCATGTCGCGCTATCTCGACTGTCTCAGTTGCTTGATCCGTTCCCGCGCAAAATCGTATTCGAACCAATCGTCCAGGAAAGACCCGAGCGCCTCCTGGTAAAACCGCAGCGCCTTGGCCTTGTCTCTGGAGCCCTCGGCCCAGAAGCCCATGACCGTAAAGGCGGTGATGACCTTTTCAGGTACTTCGCCGGCCTCTTTTCTGATTTCTTCTTCTGCTTGTCGGCCCAGGAGGTGCTCCGCTATGGCGAGAAACCACGAGTCCCGGGTGCGGAGGGTATAATCGGAGAGGTTGGCACGCGCCTCCGCTTCATTGCCCTGGACGTGGAGGATTCCAGCCTCCAGAAGTCCGAGGCTCATGCGGACGGCGTTTTGGCGGCTTTCGGTAGCGAGAACCTTTCGAAGGTTTCTCATGGCATCGGGCCAGTCCCCGAGTGCGGCGGCAGAGTAAGCAAGGCTCGCCGCAACTATTCGGTTTTCTGGGTCCAGTTCAAGGGTTTTCTCCAGAAGGTCCCGCTTTTCCTCCAGAGCAATCGGAGCGGCGGCAACGCTTGACCAAAGAGCCGCGAGAGCGGCACGCCGCTTTTCTTTCGAAGCCATGGACTCCTGTTTGGTTTTTTCGGAGCGTGCTGCTTGGGTAATGTAATCGGCCCACTCCTGATCGGTGCGCAGGAGCTTGCGGCGCTCCTTCTTCAGTTCCTGGTGCGCTGCGAGGCTCAGAAGGAATTCCCACGAATCAGGGTCCGCTGACAAGATGGCCTCTTCGAAGAGATTTTCAGCTTCTCCCGTCTGGCCCTTTTGAGAGCGTATCCATCCGCCGATATAGCAGAGCCAGCTTTTTTCTCCCGGGGTGTACCAACCCTTGAGAGCGCTCTCCAAGGAGAGACTTCCTTCCAGTACTCTAGCCAGATAGCCCTGAAATTCCGCAGTGCTTCTCCAGTCCGCTTCCAGGAGCTCTCTCCGGTAACTCGTCTCTTCACGCAAACCCATAAGTCGATCGATCAGCATCAGCATCAGGCGGGTCTGGTTGTCTTCAGGGTCCATAGACAGGGACTCGAGGAACCGTTGTTTCGCTCCTTTGAAGTCCCCATTGCAGAAATGGAGAACTCCGGCCGCTGTGAGCAGATCCGGTTGTGGGCTTTTCGCCAGGCTCATGTCTGCGAGTTGCATGGCATCCGCCCACCTCCCTTGGGAGGCTGCGTCCCGCATCTTCTGAAGTGCCGCCTCCTGGGAGAAATCGAGCATTCCGTTCCACTTGGCACGGCCTGCCTTGAGATCTGCCAGAAGCCGCACCGCCTCTGTCATGGGCAGGATCAGGCCGATATCCCACACCGGCGTGATCATCGGCACCAGACCCTGGGTGAGGTCCACGGCCACAGCTGAAACGATTCCAATGGCTTTCCCCCTGGCGTCAATGACCGGGCCTCCACTGTTCCCGCCGTGGAGAGAGGCGTCGATCTGGAACATGTTCTCGAAGGTGCGCCGCACATTGCCTTCCACCACACTGACGTTGACGGTGTCGGTCTGAGTCCTCGCCCCTAATGGAAATCCAAGGGCAATCACTCGGGTGAGTTTGGGGAGCTTTCGAGGGTCCATTCCCAGATCAACGGGAATAGGTTCCAGCCCGGCCGGTACCTTCTCAATTTTGAGGACGGCGAAGTCATCTTTGAGAGGGGACGTGAACATCTGGCGCGTGTGCGCTGTGGACTTGGCCACACCGGCAATGTGGAGACGGGGCGGTGCTTCTGTGCTGAAGGCGTTTTCAACAAAGAAGAAGTCCGTCAGATCCGGGCTTTCGATCATACGGCCGGCTCTGTTAAACGCCCTCTGTCCTTCAAACCAGAGGAAAAGCCTGCAACCAAAAACGGGAGTCAGGTTCTGCATTCGAAGCTGTTGCGCCACACCGGCAAATTGAGGATCCTCGAGCCATGGGCAGGCCACGTGGCGGCTCGTGAGCAGGTACCCCTCCCGGTCGACCAGAAAGGCGGTCCCCTCGGCGACGTTTCGATACACACGCTCACCGTTGACCTCCAGCCAATACTCCACCATTAAGAACGCCACGGAGCGGGCATAGCGGTTAGCATAGGTCTCCAGGGTCTCTCTTAGATCGTTTCCACGGTCTGCCGTCTTGAACCAGGCGAAGAGTCCGACGAGGAAAAGTGTGAGAACAAGCGCTCCAAGACCCCAGACCCTTTTCTGCAGCCTCTGGAGAAGTCGGAGGGAAGGGGCTGCAGCCTCCAGGGGCGGAATCGGGAGAGGCCGGCTTAGGCTTTCTTGGATACGTCGGATCGACTCCGCAATCTCTGTCATGGATTGGGGCCTGAAATCGGGATCTTCCGCGAGCATCAGACGTAGAAGGATTTTCAAATCCTGTGCTAATTCGAGCTGTTCAATCTTGGCGAGGTAGTCCGTGGTCTCGATCTCGGCCGAGAGAATTTCAACGAACACCTTTCCCAGAGACCAGATGTCGCTCTTGAAGTCAAGGGGCCGCTGGTTGATGATGTCCGGATGAGACGAAAGAAGTTTCTTGAGCATGGGGGAAGGGCGGTCGAGTGATGGGTCGATGAACCTGGAGAGCTTGTAGTCGATTTTGATCTTGACCTTCCCCTCTACCCCTTTTTCCGCCATGATGTCGTTCAGGATGAGGTGCGGGATGACATGGCCGTGCTGGTGCAGGACGGCCAGCGCCGAAGCCATCTGTTGAAAAAGATCGAGAAGAAGTGCTAAATCACGAAGCCGTCCCGATGCGAGAAGGGACCCCCAGGTTTCCGTATCGACCCACTCGCTGATGCGATACCAGAGGCCGTCTACCGAGCGCCTGATCGCGTGGTGCCGCACGAACACTTCGCCTGGAAGGGCCTTGAGCTTTTCAAGTTCCCACTCGAGCCGAGCAGCCACCTCCTCGTCCACACCGGAATGGGGCGTGAACAGACGGATCATAGCGTGTTCATGGCTTGTTTCATGAACAGCGTGGCACAAAAGGCTTGAATACCCCTCATGCAGGACCTCCACGATTTGGTAGTCGTCAATGGAGCGCCTGCCTTCACCGATCTCACTGCCGCACGAAGGGCAGGTCATTATTTCCTCGGCTACGGCTTGACCGCATGTGGGACAGAGTTTCATCGGGACCTCCTCCTGACGAAGGGGTTTTGTTCCGATCCACCTTTGTCATCATTTTAGCACGAATGGGCAACAAATCGAAGGGATTCCAGGAGTGAAGGGGGGAAGGCCCTTCCCCTCGCATGCTCTGTCCTGGCAGGAAACGACAGGTTCGCCGTCAACGATGCCCTGCAGGACCTG
>JALOPA010000428.1 GCA_025454125.1 Thermodesulfobacteriota bacterium | reverse complement strand
ATCAGGGAGATCACCTACAAGGGAGAACTGGTGGGGAGACCGGAGGTAAAGGTCGAGCACGTCGACGGCACCTACACCACGTCGGTTCCTCTGCAGCTGCCTTCGAGCGCGGAAAAGGGAACCTACAAAGTGAAGGCCATGGTGGAGTCGCAGTACGCGAAGGATGCACGGGAGATCACATTCACGGTGAGGTAAGATTGCTCGCGTTCCCCCCTCCCCTTTATCCCCTCCCGCCAGGGGAGGGGATAGGAGTTTTTCTGTGGGCTCCGAGGGGAGATTTGCGCAGGGATTCCCTTTGGCTCAGCGGCAGAGCTGTTGTTGCAGTTCTATCGAGAGCCAAGTAGCCCTTCTGAAAACCAAGATGCAGGATTTTATTGAAGGAACGGAAGGGGATCAGTGGGTCAGGTTGGAGACTTGTATCTGCTCCTTGACCTGAGCCCGACGAGGGGCTACGGCGTTTTGCAGAAACTTGCGGTCCTCTTTGGTGATCTCGACAAGGCACACTCCCATGCCGAAGGCGTTCTCCTCGCCGTCAATGCCGTACATGTCGGCCCACACCACCTTCCCTGTGAGCCCGATGGCCTGACGATCCGGAGGGATGATCGCCATGCGAAAGTCTTCGTTTACGCGGAGGGGTTCATCGCATCGCACATAGATCCCGCTCAAGGAGATGTTTCTGATCTCGCCCTGGATGGTGCCGTGCTCTGATTCCACCGCAACGGGCCACCGGACATCGCTCCTCTTGGATCTGCGCTTTTCTCTTTGTGCCAGCAAATTCTCTCCCTCCAGGCTTGAGGTGGTATCCCTCCCCCTTGTAAGGGGGAGGGATAAAACTCAGGTTTGTTGTCAAGGAGTTTTCAAATAAGCGGCTAAGGTATTTAAGATGCTAGGTGGACCCTGTCTACGCTACCAAGTGACGCTGATAGTGGACCTTCCTCCAGTACACCTTCCAATACGCTGGTAAGAATTATATATAATTATAAGTCTATATGTCAACTATTATATTTATGAAGTTTTAATTTTTTTTCATTTATGCTTACGAAGTGTAAATTGATTGGTTCAAATTGAGCCAAAGCAATAAACAATGAACAATGATGCTCTCGTAAGAAGCCAAAAAACGCCCTTATTCGTTATTCCGGCGAAAGCCGTAATCCAGGAATTTCAAGAAGTTCTGGACCCCGGCTTTTGCCGGGGTGACGGCTTCGTAGACTTTTTGCGAAGCCATCAACAATGATCATTGAGGTGGCTGGTGGCTGAAGAAACTGAGGATGCCTTCGAGAACCCCTCCTGCGATGGCCAGGGCTTTTTCAGAAATGGTGAAGCAGAACTCCGTCTTGTCTCTCGGGTCAATGTCCCCGATCTTGAGGCCTTTTGAAACCATGATTCCCGGGCGAATCAAACCCCGCACGACTCCATCGATGGCGGCGTGAAGCGCTTCGCCCTGGACGGTTCCGACCAGATCGCCTTTCTTGACCCTGTCGCCTATATCCAGAGTATTCTGCCACGGCCCGCTTGCCGGAGCCCGGAGCACTCGCTCCGTCGTGATGCCCAGAACAGCGCCGGGAACTCCCGTGTTGGGGGCGGCGGAACCCGACGCGAGGAGCCTCCCCAGAAAGTGCCCTCTCTGGGTCTCAACCACGAAGTGGGCATCCTTTCCGGCTTCGAATCCCGGACCAAGGGCAATCACAAGGGGGGCGTCCTTCGCCGTGGTTCCGAGGCTTTTCTTGGCTAGGATGGCATCGACGAGCACCTCCGGCTGTATGGAGTGCCGGCACACGGCCTCCGGATCGACAAGCACAGGAAGGACTCCCTGATCCCAGGCCCCGTATATGTCATCGGGCCCCTTGACCAGAACGGCCTTGACGCCCTCGACCGAACACTCACCGTCGTAGACGGCTTCGCAGAAGGAAACCTTCCTTCGCACCGCCTGAGGTTCACGGGTTTCCGTGATGACCACTCTGAAACCGCTCTGGTGAAGCCTCCAGGCCACTCCTGAGGCCAGGTCCCCACCCCCTCGTACGAGGACTTTGACAGAGGACATGTGAAGAAGAGGGCTCACGGCTTCGTCTCCTCTTTCTTTTCCTTTTCCACCAGATCGTCATGGGTCCGGGGGAGGTCGTCGAGGAGGCGCTTTCGCACGGTCACGACCTGCGGCTTCCCCTTCACCATGCCGAAGATCCGGTCCGGGGGCGCTTCCTTGCCGTAGAAAATCTCCTCAGTCTTGTTTTCATCGGAGAGGATGACTCTGGCTTGAGGCGCGTCGAGGCCATAGGGCTTCAATTCCCCAGCCTCCTCTGTTTCAAAGGACTGGGCTTCAGCCCACAGGGTAGGCCTCACAAAAACTTCCACTTTTTCAGGGTCGATTTTCAGATCTTCAAAGCCTTCCAAGATCCAACGCCCCTCGTTCTTCGAGAGGACCCATCGCTCTCCTTTGCGCTCGATGGTCACGCGCCTCACTTGATCGGTCTTGAGGTCGAAAAGCTTCTTGTCCCGCAGCTCGAAGAGAGGGCGGTCGAGGGACCTCTTGTCGTCGCCGGAGACAAAGTAGACTTTGGGATCACCGCCTTTGGCCACGTAATAGCCCTTTTCAATGGGACTGATGTGGCCGATGAAAAGCGTGTTCTCCTGATCTGCGGCGTGGAACGTCAGGGTGACCTCGGGCGGGTGAAGGCCGAACTCGGAAAGGTTCTTGGGGCTCTCCGCCATCACCCTCTGCGATTTCAGGCCGGTGAGCCGGTTGAGAAGACGGGTGAACGCGAAGGAGTCCACGCCTGCGCGGACCGGGTGGAGGATTTCCCAGACCCCGTTTTTTTTCTCGAATCGCATTTCTTGTTCACCGCTTTTCAAAACGAGACGGGTCACATCGTCCGGCTTTACCGAAAAAAGGGCGCCGGCTTCGGCTTCAGCGGTTTTCTTCTTTTCTTCCTTGCGCGTTTCATAAAAGTAGAACCCCACAAGAAGGACGGCGAGGATCAGATAGATGATCGTCGAACGGTATTTCAACGGGACCTCCGTCTGCGCCAAACCGCGACGCCGAGGATTATGACCAACAGAGGGATGACCACCACCGGAATCCAGAACAGGAGCAGGCCCTGGTTGCGTGTGAGCATGAGGTGATCCGTGGGCCGCTCCTTTTCAGGAATCGCGATCAGGTCCTTGCGTCCGGCGAGGTAGTTGATCGTGTTGGTGATCAGCTCGGTGTTTCCTGCGAGGGAGGCGAACTTGTTGGAGGCAAAATCCGCATCCCCAAAAACCGCCATTTTTCCCTCTCCCATGATCTTGTCTTCGTCTTTGGCCTCCTCCGCTTTGGCGTCCTTGGGGTTTAACTCCACCATTACGGCCAGGGAGATCGGGCCCTGCCGGTCTTCCGGGTCGAGCCGGGCTTTCCCCTGGTTCAGGGCCTCTCGATCCATCTCCGCCCAGGAATCCTGAGAGGTCAAGGCCAGGTTGGTGAGGGTCAGCCCTTTCTTTTTCACGTCCTTGTCCACCTCGACCGATCGGGCGAGTGAAAAGAAAGACAGGAGACGAAAATTCCTCGTGATCTCGTGATCCCCATAGGTCACGATCATGGGCAGGAGGAAATCTCCGCCCATGACCCTGCTCATCTTGTCCACAACAACGTCCGAGGCGATCACAACGCCGAATTCCCGCAGGAAATCTTTCAGGCCGGCGTCCTGGTAGGGGTCCAGGAGGACGAGGAGGCTTCCCCCCCTGTTCAAATCGCGCTTGAGGGAGGCCACCTCTTCGGGGAAGAGCGCCTTCTCGGGAGCGGCGACCACGACGAGCGCCGCCTCCTCGGGAA
>JALOPA010000427.1 GCA_025454125.1 Thermodesulfobacteriota bacterium | reverse complement strand
CAAACCGGTCAGCAACAGTGCTCAGCTGATCTTTAGATAGCTTGGTTCCTGCACCGCCTTACCTCTTGCATCTGCAGGAAAGTCTTTCCCAAACCATTTCGTGCTTGATCTCAAGCTCTGTTCGTGATTGAAATGAATAGGAGAGGAACTCCCCTGTGGAATTCATCAGCTGCAATAGCAAGAAGTCAAAACCCAAGGTTCACGTGACCGTGTGCAACGCATGCAAGCGTCGGCGGTCCTGCGACGATTACTCCCGCTACCGCCAACCTCTCCTGTTCCCTGATCTGGCCCTGTCAGGGGACGCGAAAAAGACGAGAAAGAAAAGAAGCTACACAAAGCCTGCAGAACCGGCCAAAAGACAGGAACAGCTTGGGATGGAAAAGCTTTTCGATCGGGTCTAGCCGGGTTCATCTGAAAGGGCTTCCAAGCTTTCCGACCAGAAGCCCTAACGACGCGGAAGGAACTGCTCCATTAGAGCCTTTCACCTTACCGATTCAATTCGATCCTTGAGCTTGCCGACCCAGGGGGTGGTGGTTTTTTCAGCGGTGATCAGCGGTATGTCTCTTGAGAGACAGAGGCTGATGTAGACTGCATCGTAAGCGGTTGCCCCATACTGGAGGGCTGTGTCCAGAACGCTTTTTTCCTCAGGCTCTCCTCGCTCCAGCGGAGCATCAAGGTGAAGTTCATAAATTTCACGTGCCAGGTCTTCCGACAATTCACGACGGTGGACCAGAGTTCGCAGGACATTGGCGAACTCCCAATAGTGCAACAAGGGGACAACCAGCACGACTTTCCCAGCTAACAGTCGTTCCTGCCACGATCTAGCGGAAGCCGAGAACACCTCGTCCAGGTACCATGCCACCGCAACGCTTGTGTCCAGCACATAGGCATTCACCGGGAGTCACGGTCCTTTCGAAGAATATCTCGCGTGTCGCTTCGCAGTCTGAGCGCTTTGGTTCTGCGGCGAAGATTATCCAGTCTTTCCTCATAGGTGGTACGCCGCCGCTCCTCAGCCTTCATGGCGACAAAGGCAGCCAGAGCTTCCTCTACCAGAGCACGCTTGCTCCTCGCTTTTGAGTGCTTCTGCGCCTCCGCAAGCAAATCGTCATTTAGGTCGATGTTTGTTCTCATGTGTATAAAAATACACCAAGTGTATTAGATGTGTCAATATCAAGATTGTGGATCCTGTTCGCGGCGGGTGAGGTTCAGCGGCCTTTCATCCGATAGCCTGTTTGATCGCACGAATCACCACCGTGGCGTCCAGCGCTTCCAGACAGCGGCTGTTGCTCAGCCGGTGATGGTCGCAACCTTCCTCGTGGCAGGGCACGCAGTCGCCGACGCCTTGCACCAGAACCACATTCCCCACATGCTGTGTCCCTGTTCGCTCGAAGGGGTTCCGGTCTTCCCTGAAGCCGAGAGGCCAGGGAGCCCACTTCACGGGATTGGTCGGACCGTAAAGAGCCACGGTCGGCGCACCGGTGGCTGCAGCAAGATGGGTGACCGCCGTGTCAAGGCCCACATACAGCTTGCATGATCCGATCAGCTTTGCCGTTTCCGAGAACTTGAGCTTTCCGGTGAGATCCACTGCCTTTGCGGGGCAGGTCCGCAAAAACGCCTGCACATAGTCCGCCTCTTCCTTATCGCTTCCTCCAACGATCACAATTGGGAGCCCATTAGCCGCCAGGTGCCTGGCCACATCCTGCCAGCCCTGGATGGTCCATCGCTTGTAGAAACGGAGAGGCACCATGTGGAAGACCGCATAAGGGGTTGTCCGCCAAGGAAAGGGCAGAAGAGCGTTGAGGGTTTCAGGAGCATGCCCGGACTCGGGAACGACGACATCGTAATGACGAGGGAGTTCCAGAACGTCGCAGAGCCTGAGGTTTTGGATCACCGTGTGCGTGTCCCAGTCGTCGAGCTCAACCCGGGCCTGCGTGATCCATCGTTTCCACGCGTCATTCAGCCGATACGGGGGCACAAGAGAGGCTCGTTTGCGGGCGGCCCAGAAGGCATAAAGGATCGGCCGATCACTGGTGAGGGTCGAAACGGCGAGATCATAGCGGCGGAAGATTTTTTTCACCAAGGCTGCGTACTCTAAAAAGGGTGGATCCTGGTTCACCGTGATCACCGTGTTCACGTCCGGGTTTCCATCCAGAATGCCTGCGGTCCAAGTGTAGGCGAGGGCATCGATTCGAGCAGTAGGGTAAGCCAAACGGAGAGAGCGGAGAAGCGGCGTGGTCAGCAGAACGTCTCCGATGTGGCGTGTGGCGATCAGGAGAATGCTTTGAGCAGGGAATTTCATAGGGAAGCGCTGATTCGTGGTTTTGCCCCTGAGTACCATGAATCCACATCGGCGTAAAGCGATCAAATAGCCATTGACTTTTAGCCGGTTCGCCGATAGGTCTTAGGCCAACAGGAGCCACGGCTATGGCTGAACCTTCCGCGCGCAAGAAATCCATCCTCATGGCCTGCCTGATTTCTTTGATTACCGTTCTCCTGATCGCCTCCCTCGATCAATCCGATTTTTTCAAAACCTACGAACTCAAATCCATGGATCTCTTCCAGCGCTTGCGGTCTCCCATTGAAAACCCGGAGGTCCTGATGGTGGAAATCAGCCAGCAGGACCTGACGGCTTTGAGCGAAAAGGGAATCCAGTGGCCCTGGCCCAGGCAGATCTATGCCCCTCTCGTCGAAGTCTGCGCGAAGGCAGGGGCAAAAGGGATCATCTTCGACATCCTTTTGACAGAGCCCTCCTCCTACGGGAAAGAAGATGACTTGGCCTTGGCCCAGGCGATCCGAGAAGCCGGGTCCGTGTTCCTTCCCATGAGCCTGAGCTTCAAAGCATCCGCCAAACAGGATGCGTCCGTCCTAACCCGCTTTGGGATCAGGCGGCTTGACTCGGCGCCGGAGTTCCGGGAAGCGAGGTCTTTTGTGCTTCCCGTATCCGAGTTTGTCACCGGGGTCAGGGGCCTGGGAAACGTAATCCTTTCACCGGACAGGGATGGTGTGTACAGAGGCGTTGCTCTGTTCACCCGGCTCCATGAATCTCTTTTCCCGTCATTGACCGTGGCCCCGCTGGTAGACAGAATGGAATTCAAAGGGGGGAAGATTTTCCTCGATGGGAAGGCCCTGTTCCTGGATCGTGAGGGGCAGCTCATGCTTCACTTTTATGGGAAAAATTTCCAATTTCCCAGACTGAGCGCCATGGACGTTTTCTCTGCATACCAGAGCCCTCATGATCCCATCTCCCAAAAGGTGGGAGAAGCCGTCAAGGATCGATATGTCATCGTTGCGCTCACGGCGCCGGGACTTTATGACCTGAAACCCACGGCCGTCACTTCCGTGTCGCCCGGCGCTTACGTGCATGGGATCCTCTTGACCAATCTCCTGCGCGGGGATCACCTTCGCGAGGTCGGCGGAGCTTGGAAATACCCGCTTATGTTCCTGCTGGGGAGCCTCCTGGGTTATGCCATCCTTGTGAACGTGTCCTTCTGGAGAAACACGATCCTATTTCTGGCCCTTGTTCTGGGATGGCCGGCTCTCGCCTCAGCATTTTTTTTCGCGCAGGATTCTTGGCTTGGATTTCTTTCCTTCGAACTGGCATTTTTCCTGGTCTTTGGAATGACCTCCACCTACAGCTACAACACGGAGGGGAAGAAGAGGCGAGTCATCCGGCAGCTCTTCTCGTGCTACATGTCCGAAGTGCTGGTAAGAGAGCTGGAGTCCAACCCTCAGAAAGCGAGGTTGGGAGGGGATCGCCGGTTCATCACGATTTTCTTTTCCGATCTGGCGAACTTCACGACCCTGTCCGA
>JALOPA010000426.1 GCA_025454125.1 Thermodesulfobacteriota bacterium | reverse complement strand
AGGGTCCGGCCTCTCATGAAGGCCAGGGGAGCCACCTCGATGACGCCCTTCTGCAAGAGCCGGGAGGCGTCTTCAAACTCCATCATGTCATGAAGCGCGTCATAAAGGGGCCGAAGGTAGGGATTGACCTTTTCGTAGAGATCGCCGGGCAGGAAGCCCAGGTGCTCACCCGCTTCCACAGCAGGCCTGGTGAGCACAATGCGTTTGATCTCCTTTTTGACCAAGGCTGCCACAGCCATGGCCATGGCCAGATAGGTCTTGCCCGTGCCGGCGGGCCCGATTCCGAAAACGATATCATAGGCCCGAATGCTGTCGATGTAGGCCTTCTGATTGATGCTCTTCGGCGCGATCACGGTTTTTCCCGATCCCACATAGACCCGGTCCATGAAAATCTTCTTGAGGCTTGCGGACGGATCGCTGCTCAGGATCCGGATCGCGTATTCCACATCATTTCTGTAGATAGGATAGTTCTGGCGAATGAGATCAGAAAGCTGATTAATCGTGTTTTCAGCCAGTTCGACCTCCCAGTCCCCTCCTTCCAGAATCACCTCCGTTCCCCGCACGTTGGCGGACAGCCCGATTCTGTTTCTTAGAACCTGGATATGGGCATTTTGCTCGCCGCAGAGCATCCGCACCAGTTCCGGGTCAGGGAAGGAAAGTTTCTTCATCACCCTGGATGCCTGTTTTGCTGAAGGGCCTCCCATCCGAACTCCTGTTGAGTGACCGCTGACGGCTGCGCCTTTTCTCTTGGCAGCGCGTGAGGCGGCAAATCAAGAAAACATCTTACTACCATGGAGCCGCATTTCAAGCAAGAAAATCCGGCGGCCGTTTCGTAAATTTATAATATTTTTATAAATTTTAATAAATTTTAAAATAAATTGATACATTTGAATCATTTTAAATAATATTATAATTAATTTTTAGTAATATGTTAATTTTTAGGACATAAAAAGTAGGTTTTCATTAGGCCGGGCGGGTCTTGCCCCTGACCAAGGATGCGAATACTCCAGCCGAGCACAGGACAGAGAAAAGAAGGAAAAGGATGCGGATGCTTTTGAGGAGAGCCGGGTAACTGGCCTCGCTGATTTCAACCCGGCCTATGAAAAGGGCAAACACGACCGTGGCCGTGCCCATGCTGATCATCATTCCCAGGAGGCGCATGGTCCCAACGGCCCCTGAGGCAAGGCCATAGAATTTTTTCTCCACGCTGCCCATGATGGCATTGGTGTTGGGAGAGGAGAAGAGCCCGAACCCGATGCCGAGGACGACCAGGCCGCTGAGGAGAAAGGGGACAGAGGAATCCTGATTCAGGAAGATGAAAGGAATAAGACCCAAGGTGGTGAGGAGCATGCCTGCGGTAGCCACAATCCTTGGTTCGATCTTGTCGGAGAGCCACCCTGCCATCGGGGAACAGGCGGCCATGACCACCGGCTGGGAAATCAGGAGGATCCCTGCATCACTGGGACTCAATCCCTTGATGTGCTGCAAAGACCCGGTTGCTGGTGAAGAGGGCCACAGGAAAAACCGGGCTCTTCGCCTTCCTCTCCCACATCACAAAAGCACACGAAGCCGCCGCCCCCAAGACAAGGAGCCCCAGGCTTTCCAGGGAGGGGAGCATGGAGACCCCGCAAATGATGCCGGTGAGACCGATACCGTATACGATAGAGCCCCTGAGATCAAAGGCTTCGCCCTTTGCTTCAGCCCACTCCTCTTTGAGCTTGAACAGGACGAGAAGGAGAATCGTGATCCCGAAAGGGAGATTTACAAGAAAAACGCTTCTCCAGGAGAAGTGCTGGGTCAGGAGACCTCCCAGCACAGGCCCCAGGGAGAGCCCGGTGTACACCGCAGCCACGCTGATCCCGAGAACCTTGCCTCTTTCGTGGGGCGCGAAGGCGGAGGTGAGGATGGCGATGCCGGTAGCGAAAATCATCGCGCTTCCGGCTCCCTGGAAAATACGAAAGAGAATGAGCTGGGAAGCTGAGGAAGCCACGGCACAGAGCAGGGAGGAGATGCTGAAAGCGACAATGCCAAAAGCGAAAATCTTCTTTCTGCCGTGCAAATCAGCGAGCCGGCCGAAAGGGACGAGGCACACGGCTGAGGCGAGGAGATACGCCGTGGGGATCCAGGTCAGAATCACCGCGTCGATTTTGAACTCCTTGGCAATGGCAGGGAGAGCCAGGTTAATGGAGGAACCCATGAAGGGCGTCATGAAGGAGCTCAGGAGGGCTATGATCAGCGCAGCGCGCCGCAGACTCGGTGGATACATGGAGTTAATGTAATGGAGGATTTGGCATCTGTAAATTGAATTTCTCCTTGCGGAGGGAGGCTCTCTGTCATCCCTTTCGAAGCGAATATCCCATCTCTTCCCTAGGACCGCCCCTTTGACCTGTTCCGGCCAGCCGGTGCGGCAGCCCTCCTGTTGATCGAATTCAGGAACATAGGGTTTGATGTCCGGAAGGGGCGTTCCGTCGAGGATGTCCACGTTCTCCACATCCAGGACTCCGCCTGGGATTTGGGTGAGCTTCACGATGGAAAGCCCGATGGGATTGGGCCGCTTTGGCGCTCGCGTGGCAAAAAGGCCTCGCGGTTCAGAATCAAGGTCCGCCGCATCCACGTCGGCGTCGGAGAGCACTTTGTCTGCGGCAAGAGAAGGCAGCCACAATGCCCGTTTTACCCATGCCTCCCTTTCCGCTGGCAATGCTGATGATCATTCATAAGGTCTTCCCGCTTGCGGCATTGGGTCCGCAGTGGCCTGTGAGCACCACATGAGGCTTGTGGATCATGACATTCTGGGCGGACTGGATGCCTGCACCCTGGGCGAGATCCAGGCTTTGAGTGTTGGCGGCCTCATTGAAGCGCATGGTCTCGTTGTCCACGACAAGAAACTTAGTTGCCTTCCAAACCTGGAGTCGATCTGAGCATCCAGTTCATCGCCCCGGGGGGTGACTGCGACCTTCATTGCTCTAGAGTGTGTCCTCCATTGATTTTGTATCCATGCTGTCGATTTGGACGATCTCTCTATTTAACTTGGAGCAGCTTTTGTGCCAGTCTGAGTGAGAATTGAGACCGTGTTACAACTCTCTGAAAAATCGATTGAAATCGATAGGGGATTGCCGGGGAAAGATGGGAAGTTGAGGACTTATACTTAGATGTGCAAAAGGGAGGTTTCCGTTATTGCAAAAATGCAGCATGAAACTCGTGAATCATGGCGCTCGTCAGAGGCGCTCGAAGAACTTAACCGCCTGTCTCAGCTCGGCGATGCGGTAGATGATATAATCAGCTTCGACACCTTCCATGTGCTGGCGCCCCTGATTTGAGGTGAAGAACACGGTTTTCATTCCAATTTGCCTGGCCCCGAAAATATCATGGTACATGTCGTTTCCCACGAAAAGTACCTCTTCCGGTCCGGCCCCGATCCCATGCAGCGCTGCCTGAAACAGCCGCTGATCCGGTTTGCGGAAACCGTAGTCACTCGAGATGACAATCGGGTCGAAGTAACTGTCGAGACCCATAGCGCGCATTTCGGGCAGGGCCCAAACGCTCTGGCCGTCGGACACCACGGCCAGAGAATAGCGAGGTTTGAGTTCGCCCAAAACAGACTTCACATCAGGATACAGCTCCAGCCGGTGGCGGGAAATCCCCCGGTACATCTCCGCCAAAAATCGAGGCAGAACTTCCGTTCTGTCCGAACGGGATAGCCAGGCAGGATTCCGGTTCATTTCCAGGAATTCGCGCCACAGCTCCACTGCGTCGAACTCCGGATGCTCTTCCCCGGATGCCTTTGTCTGCTCCTCCATGATCCGGAAGTACTGGTCCCGGACCTCGCCCCGGTGCAGATAAATGCCCTGATAGGTCAAGAAGTGGCTCACAGCCCGGTAGATCTCGTCCATGCCCTCGTCGGTGTGGATGTCGATCAGTGTCCCGTTGATGTCGAATAGGATACCTTTGATTTTCATGGGATGGCCCTCAAGTTTTGTTTGGCCTCCTCCAGCAGCTGCCGGCGGTAGTTCCAGTCCACCCAGGAATTCCGCCCGATGCGCAGGAGGGTGATGCCGAGGTAAAAGGGAATCCGTCGCGTGACAGAACGGAAAGCGTCTTGACGGTCCGGGAAATACCCGCAGTACTCCCACAGGAAGTGGCCGATAAAGGGTTCCGCGGCCCACGGGTCGCCTGTATCCCGCAGAAAACAGTGCTTGAGCTCTCCGGCCAGGCGGCCCAAGTCAAAGACCCGGTCGGCCCAGGTCATGCGCTCCAGGTCGAAGACCATGACTTCCCGTCCTTGCCCGACCTTGAAGTTGGAGGGCGTAGCATCCCCGTGTACGAGCACCCGCCGGTCCTCCCACATGCAGCTCCGGCCCCGCCAGTTCTCCCGAAGGTGGTAGAGATCCTCGGCTTCGCCGCGCGCCATTCCCCATTTTCCAACCAGGGATTCGATGAGGCGGCCGGCATAGTCATAAGGATGAGAAAAATCCACCATCCAGTCTCCGGCAGTACGGTTGTGCAAAACCGCCAGGAATTCGGCCAGCGCGGAGAGCTTTCGGTACAGCCTGTTGCGGCGGTTTTGCCGGATGGCCTGATCGATCACTTCCCCCAGCGGTTGCCCGTCAAAGTGCTCCACCACCAGAACGTCATGCAGCCACGGGTTGTAGCCCAGCGGCCGAGCGATCCTGAAAGGCCCGCTGTTCAGACCCAGCCGGTGCAGGTAGGTGAGGTTCTGGAACTCGGTCTCCGTCGGTGGGCGGACCAGTCCCGGAGCCAGGCGGCGGCCCGGAGGAAAGAACTTTGCCACCACCCGGAAAGCGCCGCTGACTTCTTCGTACAGATACACGTCTTGGGAAAAGGCGAACTGGAAAACGCGAAACCCGGCAGGTGTCCGGTGAGCACCGAGTTGGGGCGCAATGTCAAAGCGCAGATATCCGTCCAGGGGATCGTTTGCCGGCAGATGTCCGAGATAGTGGGTGTGCATTTGGTTCTTTCCTCGCAATCGGTTGCGAAAGACTGTGACCCGGAGTGGTCCTGAAAGAAGAACAGGATCCCTCAACTGGCTCAACCGATCTCTCACGAATTCCGAACTGTGGGACGAACCCTTCAGGATTGTTGTTGACAGTGAATCATAAAGAGAATAGGAGTATCTGTCAAATAGCGATACGAAATCGCAGCTGTAAACGGTTTATTAGAGGTTCTCCAAAGACAAGGCCACGAAGGCTGAGCCGGATGCGAATCCGGTCGGGCTCCGTGGCCTTTTTCTGTTGAAAGGAAAGAGGAGATGAAGAGAAACGGCGGGTTAGCAACCCTTCGCG
>JALOPA010000425.1 GCA_025454125.1 Thermodesulfobacteriota bacterium | reverse complement strand
CTCGCCACCTCTCTCTACGAGAATGCCAGGGAAACCTCTCAGCTCCAGATCGACCGGATCTTGTCCGACTTCATCGCCCTGGGACTCCGGAGCACCAAACCCGCCAACGTGGCTTGCCGCTGCACGGTCTTCACCAAGTCCGACATGATTCATCTCCAGAACAAGGGGGAGAGGCTGGAGGACATCATCTTCGGCCTTCACCTTGGAAACGCGAGAAACTACATCAGCACTCTCGTGTCGAGACGGGTCCTTGAGGACCCCATCGTCTTTGTAGGCGGTCTGTCCCTGAACGCCCTCCAGGTCAAGGCCTTTCAAACCTACTTTCCCTCGCTCACCGTCCCTTCCGGCAGCGCGACGACAGGTGCCCTGGGCGTGGCCCTCAAGGCCCTTGAGCTGGGGCGGGAGGGCAAGGCGGATCTCGACGCGCTGGAGACCGCGCATCTGGACCTGAAGCTTTCTGTTCCTGTCGCGCCGAGGCTCGAGCTGAACAAGACCCATTGGCAGGACACGGGCAGGATCGAGCGCTTCCTGGTGGCTCCGAAAACACCGGCTTATCTTGGGATCGACATCGGATCGACCACGACCAAGTACGCCCTCATGAACGAAAAACGCGAGATCCTTCACAAGCGATACGTCCCCACGCAGGGCAAACCGATCGAAGTCACCCAGAGCCTTCTCCAGCACCTTCACGACGAGCTTGGGAACCGCGTCGAGATCATCGGGGTAGCCGCCACCGGCTCCGGTCGAAACGTGGTGGGCGACTTCCTCAATGCAGACCTGATCCTTGACGAGATCACGGCCCACGCGCGAGGGGCCGTCCAGATCGATCCGGAGGTGGACACCATCTTCGAGATCGGCGGCCAGGATTCCAAATACATCTCCCTCCTGAACACCCATCCTCTCGATTTCGACATGAACAAGGTGTGTGCCGCCGGGACCGGCAGCTTTCTCCACGAGCTGGCCAACAAGCACGGCATCAGCATTGTGGGCGAGTTTCAGGAGGTGGCTCTTTCCTCCGAGGCGCCCGTTAAACTGGCTGAGCGGTGCACCGTGTTCATGGAATCCGATCTGGTGGCCTATCACCAAAAGGGAGCGGAAAGAAGGGACCTTATTGCCGGCCTCTGCTACGCCATCGTACACAACTACCTCAATCGGGTGGTGGGGAAGCGCAGAATCGGGCGCAGGATCATGTTTCTCGGCGGTCCTTCCCTGAACCAGGGCGTGGTGGCTGCCTTTGAAAACGTGCTCGGCAGGGGAATTCTGATCCCGGCCAACCGGGAAGTGCTCGGCGCCTACGGCGCGGCCATCAGCCTTCAGGAAAAAATGCTGACGGAGGGAAAGGACAGGAGCGTTTTCAGGGGGATCGAGAGCGCCATCCGCGATCGCATGGCTTATGCCGACAAGATTTGCCATGCAGACCCCCAGTGCCACAACGAGTGCAAGCTGAAAATCTATGACTTTGACGGGAGGCGAAGCGTCTGGGGAGGGGAGTGCGGCAGGTATGAAGTGACCAGGGGAAAGGGCACCAGGAAGGAAAACCTCTTCGAGCTGCGCGACCAGGTGTGGCAAGCCTATATGGCGGGAGTCTTCGAGGAGTTGAAGGAAGCTCCGCTGATCGAAGCGGCCGGCCGGCCTACGGTGGGCATGCAGCGCGCCCTCTACGGCATTCACTCCTCGGTCCTGTGGGCTCACTTCTTCGATCATCTGGGGTTTAGGCTCGTGCTCACTCCCGCGACCAACCAGCACCTGTCCAAGATGGGGATTGAGTCCATGGTTGCGGAGACCTGCTATCCGGTGAAGGTCTCCTTCGGCCATGTACGGGAACTTGCGGGAAAGACCCGGTTCCTTTTTCTTCCAACCCTGATCGACATGCCCGTGCCTGACCCTTCGGAGGTGGGCTACTACTGTCCCATGGTGCAGAGCAATGCGTACATGGTCCGGTCCGCCTTCAAGCTGAACCGCTCAAGCGTGTTGAGCCCCTCCCTTCACCTGAAATACGATCAGGACCTGCTCGCCGCCGAGCTCTCCGAACAGGTCTGCGGGATGCTCGGAGTAACCAAGGTCCAGGTAAAGAAGGCTCTCCATTACGCGATGGAGAGGCAGCATCAGTATCTGAAAGACCTCCAGCGCAAGGGACGCGACATTTTGGAGAACACGCCGATCTATGAGCCGGTCGTGGTTGTTACGGGGCGTCCCTACAACCTCTACGATGAAAGGGTGAATCTGAGAATCGGGCAGAACCTGTCCAAGATCGGGATCACCGCCCTGCCCATGGATTTTATCGATGTTTCCGATATCGACCTCGGAGAGTTCTCCTCCATGTACTGGGGGCTTGGAGCACAGATTCTCAGAACGGCAAGGCGAATCGGCGCGTTGCCCAATGCCTTCGGGCTTCACCTGACAAACTTCGGATGCGGGGCGGATTCCTTCATCGAGCACTTTTATCGTCATATCATGGGATCCAGGCCTTATCTGATCCTTGAGCTCGACGAGCACAGCGCCGTCGCCGGGGTCATGACCCGGTTGGAGGCGTTCAAGAACGTGATCGAAAACACGATGCAGAAGTCTGCATGGAATCAGGAACCAGGGTTGAAGCTGGCGAATTAGGCGCAACGGGCGCGATGGCCCATAACCATTTCAATGTCATTTCGACCGAAGGGAGAAATCTTTTGGGAGACAAAAGAAAGATTTCTCAGTCACTTCGCTCCTTCGAAATGACACGGCGATCGTAACAAGTAAACATTAAGACATCCCCATGGAAGCGAGAAGACAAAACCAAGAAGAACGGGCATTCGGCAATCTGGGGAAGATCCGCTTCGGCAGGAAGACGGTGCTCATACCGGAGATGAACCGCTCGACCGCTCTTCTCCTTGCTGCCACCTTAAGGGGATTCGGCGTGGAGGCCAGGACCCTCGAAACATACAAGGGTCTTGATCTCGGAAAGGAGTACACCTCCGGGAAAGAGTGTTATCCTTGCCAGGTGACGCTGGGGGACATCCTCTACTTCGTTCAAAAGGAAAAGGAGCGGCGAGGCGCGGATTTTGACGCGGGGCAGTACGTGTATTTCCTCCCCGAATCCGACGGGCCTTGCCGCTTTGGGCTCTACAACCGGTTTCAGAGGATCGTGCTCGATTCCTTCCCGGGGCTGGACCGCTTGACGATCAGCTCCATAACCACCAGGGACGGCTATTCCCTTTCGGGTATGCTCGAAAAGGACAAGGTCCTGGATTTCCAGAAGTCCGGGTTTTTCGCCGTGATCGTTGCCGACATCATGGACAGGCTGCTCTGGCGAATCAGGCCTTACGAAAAGGAGGCGGGCTCGGCCGACGCGTTCACGGAGCAATCTCTCCGCGACTTGGAAAAAACCTTCGAGAAACACGGCTCGAGCAAGGGTTTCGACGCGATCCTGGGCGCTCTCGTCCGAATCGTCGAAAAAGGAAAGACTCTCATCGATCCGGCTGTGCCTCCCAAGCCCCTGATCGGAGTTGTGGGCGAGATTTTTCTGAGGACCCATGTCCAGTCTAACCAAGACCTCATCCGTTTGCTCGAGAAACATGGGGCTGAGGTGGTCAATGCCTCTGTGGCCGAATGGGGAAACTATGTGAGCTACGACGCCTTGAGGACGGCCAAAGCTCAAGCCCGTTTGAACCTGAAGCAGTTGCGCTTCAGCCCCTCGTGGGCAAAGCTCAAAGAGATGCTCGGGTTCCGGATCGACCTCTCCTACAAGGAGTACCGGCAGGCTCAGGTCTACAAGCGGGTTCAACCTGTCCTCGACCTGGCGGGGGATCACAAGATTTCTCATCTCGAAGAAATTCTGAAACAGAAAGACCTCTTC
>JALOPA010000424.1 GCA_025454125.1 Thermodesulfobacteriota bacterium | reverse complement strand
GCGGATCGGCGATTACTTGGGGGGGATGGGAGTGACCAAGACCCATTCCCTCGTTTTCTTTCTTTCCTTTCTCATCATTGCCGTGAGCTGGAACTGGATCTACAACATCGTGAGTCTTCTCATGGGCCACCGGCTGACCTGCAACAAGCTCGATGAGGAAGGAAAACCCTGCGGCGCGCGCGTGGAGAAAAGAAAAGCGGTGCAGAAGAAGACCGGGCAAAAAGTCACACAATATGTGTGCGCCAACGGCCACAAAAGGCCGGATGCCCACTTCCACCCCGTTCAGAAGGGAAGGTTCAGCCACACGGTGTGGCTTGTGGCTTTGACGTTCAGTGTGGTCGTTTTTTT
This sequence comes from Thermodesulfobacteriota bacterium, assembly GCA_025454125.1. The sequence goes on along the minus strand of JALOPA010000424.1, from coordinate 3,490 downwards.
CTTGTCCTGAGAGCGGTGAACGCTTTCTCAATATAGGTCGCTTTTGCGACCACCTCTGGCAAAGGAGAACTTGTCCCATGGATTTCGGATTCCTAGGAAAAATCGAATTCACGCCGGAATTTCTGGCGGCTTTCTTGAGCATTACTCTCATCGACCTTGTGCTGGCCGGAGACAATGCCGTGGTCATTGCCTTGGCCGTGCAGAACCTCCATGGCAAGCAGCGCAAGTGGGGAATTATCCTCGGCGCCGGAGCAGCGGTGCTGCTACGGGTGATTGCAACCTTCCTCTGTGCTCAGCTCCTGCTGATCAAGTTCGTCAAGTTTGTGGGAGGGGCGGTTATTATCTGGATCGCCGTCAAGCTCCTCCTCATGGGCTCCAAGGATGAGGATGCCCACGGCAAGGCCGGGAGCTCGGTCGCCCAAGCCATATGGATCATCGTGGTGGCGGACATCAGCATGGCCATCGACAACATGCTGGCCGTGGCCGGGGCCTGCAAGGGAAATCTTTTCCTGCTCCTCTTCGGTCTGGTCCTGAGCATTCCGCTGGTGGTGGCCGGCGCAGGGCTGCTCTCCATGCTGATGGACCGCTACCCCATCATCCTGTACATCGGCGCCGCCATCCTCGGGAAGGTGGGAGGAGAGATGATGATCACCGATCCCTTTATCGAGAACCTGCTTCACCCGAGCAGGGCCGTTGAATACGGGGTGATGATCTTTTTCGTCCTTTTCGTCCTCGGGGTTGCGAAGCTGCTGATCAAAAGGAAAAGGGCGAAGTCCGCAAAGGACAAGGAGGTCCTGGGTGCGGCCGCAAAAGCACCGGCTCCGGCAGCCGACTGATGCGAGATCAATGAATCCTTTTATGCTGAATGACGAAGAAAAGGGGACCCCCCAGGGGGTCCCCTTTTGACTTGGAGAAGCCGTGTGATAGGAAGATCCCTTCTCATCGTCCTCAGCCTGACCGGCTTTGTGACCTCCTTCGGCGCTTATGTCGTGGCGGCCAATCTCCCGTCTTACTCCAAGGAAACCGGGGCAGGCTTGATCGTCATCGGCTTTCTCATAGCCCTTTACGACCTTGCCGAAATCTTCATCAAGCCTTTTGGCGCACTGCTCTCCCGGAAGATCGGGGAGTGGTCCGTGCTTCGCATCGGACTTAGCCTCTTCATCGTCGCCTCAGGGCTCTACCTGATTTTCCCCCCTGAAGGACTGATCCTGGTTCGCCTGCTTCAGGGAGCCGGCGCTGCCTTTTTTTCGGTCATGTCCATGACGCTCCTCATCCGCTACTTCATGGAGCGGAAGGGCACGGTCCTGGGCGTCTACGGGGCGTTCAAGAATGCAGGCTATGTTCTGGCGCCCACCATTGGAGGCTTCTTCGTTTACTACCATGGCTTCCAGTCGATCTTCGTGCTCTGCGCTGCAGCCGGACTCATCGTCATCACCCTGACCTACGTCATCCGGCCCCGGTTGCCCCTCGCCGAGGCTTCAGCCGCTATCAGGAAGAACAAGAAGAGCCCGGCGCTCAAAGATCTTCTGGATTCCGTGAAAAACCGGCGGACCCTGCCCATGTTCCTGATCATGTTCTTCAACATGATCTTCATGGCCGCCTTCTTCGGGTTCCTGCCTGTGCTCCTTTCCAGCAAAGGGCTGGATCCTCTCCAGGCCGGGTTTGTGCTGGCCCTCAACGCAGGAGTTTACCTGGCGGTGCAGCCCTTTGCAGGGAGGATTTCCGACAGCCTGGGGAGGAAGAAGGTGATCACCCTGGGGATTGTCTTGTGCACCCTCTGCATTTCCCTCATTCCTTTTCTTCCCGGCCCCTTTTACATCGGAGCGGCCTGCCTCATGGCCGTGGGCATCGGGTGTGTGGCTCCCCTCGGCGAAGCGTTCATCGGGGACGTGAGCGAGGAGCATGCCCTGGCACTCAATCTGGGCATTGCCGGGTCCTACAAAGAACTGGGGGAGATGACCGGCCCTCTCACCATGGGATTCGTGGGGCAAGCGCTGGGGCTCCAATGGGCGTTCCTGATGGTAGGATTGGTCGGGATCAGCAGCCTTGTCTGCTTGAGTTTTTTGAAAGAAACGGCCCGTAGAACGGGTGGCACGGACAAACATCCGCCGGAGGCGGATAAAAGTTTGTCCGTGAGGGAACAGAGATGAAGCGGGCACTACCACGGACAAGCTTGCGCTTGTCCGTGCCACCGAAGAGGGAGATTGTCTATGGTACGAGAAGAGTCGCGTTCACACGACCACGGACAAACAGCCTTGTCCGTCACACATCGGAAAACCATAAAACACTTTAACGCTCCCGGGCACGTCCATTTTCTCACCTTTTCGTGCTACCGACAGTTTCCCTTCTTCAAAAGCGACAGAACAAGAGAGTGGTTGGTTGAAGCAATTGCGATAGCTCGCGAAAAGCACGACTTCGCACTCCTTGCGTATGTGATTATGCCGGAGCACGTCCACCTTCTTATCCAACCGGGAGCTTTAAAATCTGACACTGCGGGAATTTTGAAAGCTATAAAACAACCTGTTTCCAGGAAGGCCAAGCGCTTTCTCCAAGAAGAAAACCCGACGTGGGTAAAGAAACTGACGGTCAAAAGTGGGAACAGGGAGGTATTTCGGTTCTGGCAGGCGGGACCTGGTTATGATCGGAACATGAGGGATGAAAAAGAGCTGTCAGAAAAGATACAATATATTCACGGCAATCCGGTAAAAAATGGTCTCGTGGCAACGCCTGAGGATTGGATTTGGTCAAGTGCAAGCTGGTATCTGGACAGGCGAGGTGGTAAAATCACGATCGACACCATCACGGACAAGCCTTCGCTTGTCCGTGGGTGGGAGGAGAGGAATTGGGGCTCATCACGGACAAGCTTAAGCTTGTCCGTGGCACCGAGGGAATGAGCTGGTTTGAGGGGTGGCACGGACAAACTTTTATCCGCCTCCGGCGGATGTTTGTCCGTGAGCAGACAGGGGTGGATCCAGCACCATCACGGACAAGCATTCGCTTGTCCGTGCCACCATCTTGGGAATCATAGTGGGAGAACCAATCGTGAACGAAAAGATTCGAGTTCTTCTGGTGGATGATGAGAAGCAGTTCGTCACCAACATGGCCCGAATCCTCAAGGTAAGAGGGTTCGACGTCACGACGGCCTTTGACGGATACCAGGCGGTGGACGCGGTCAAGTACGGGGGCGGCTTTGACGTGGTTGTGCTGGACATCAAAATGCCGGGCATGGACGGGGTGGCCGCTTTAGGAGAGATCAAGAAGTGGGCTCCGGATACGGAAGTGATCATGCTCACCGGCCATGCGACCCTGGAGTCGGGGACTCAGGCCATGCGCAAGGGCGCCTACGATTACCTCATGAAGCCCTGCGACATTGAAGACCTGGTGGAAAAAATCAAGGAGGCCCATGAAGCCGAAGAAATCAAGCGCCACCCGGTGCTGTGGCCCAGGAAGCTTGTCCGTGAAATCAGCCTCCACCCCTTCGGCAGGCTCT
>JALOPA010000423.1 GCA_025454125.1 Thermodesulfobacteriota bacterium | reverse complement strand
CGAGAGCTTCAGGGGATTAAGAACCAACATCCAGTTCAAAGACGGGGCGAAGGAAATCAAGACCATCGCCGTGACCAGCGCTTCGCCCCAGGAAGGCAAGACCATCGTTTCCATAAACCTGGCGATCACCATGGCTCAGGCAGGACTGAAGACCCTTCTCATCGGCTCGGATATGAGAAAGCCGATGATCGCAAGAATCTTCGGCGTGGAGCAGGCGCCGGGCCTTTCCGAGATCCTGCTGGGGAACTGCCCGTGGCGCGATGCGGTTCAAACGGTCACCAGCATGATGGTCGGGAAGATGTCTCTGGATGAGGTGCTGCTGACCCCCGGGCTCGACAATCTTCATCTCATTGCAGCCGGTTCCATTCCCCCGAATCCGGCGGAACTCGTGGAGTCGAAGCGACTGAAGGAATTCATCGAAGAAGCCGAGAGCGATTATGATCTCATTCTGTTCGACTCCCCGCCGATCCTGTCAACGGCTGACGCAGCGATTCTCAGCTCGAAGATGGACGGGGTTCTTCTCGTCTACCGTGTCGGAGCGGTGTCGAGAGGCTTGCTCAAGAGATCCACAGCGCAACTGGAGCAGGTGAAATGCCGCATCCTGGGAGTCATTCTGAACGGGCTCAAACCGGAGGTCAGTCCGGATTTTCACAATTTCAAGTACTACAAGTATTACGCCTCTTACGGCGAGGAAGGAAAAAAAGAAAATCAACCGAACAAGGGCTTCCCGTTCTTCAGGGAAAGCGGGGTCGCTTCCTGGGGAAAAGCCGGAAAGGGAAGCAAGGGCAGGAGATCCGTGCGGACTCTCTCCCTTGCGGGGGTGGGTCTGATTCTGATTGCAGCTGGAATTCTCTGGCACCTCGGGATCCTTGATCCCTCGAAAGCCCAGGAGTCCGCCAAGGCCGGCCGGGACAAAACCGTGCAACCGGCTGCGCTGAAAGCTCCGCCAAGGCCGCCCCCTGCGCCGGCTCCGCCCGTGAAACAAGAGAGCGCCAAAACCGTGGAGACTCAGGCGCCTGTGGCGCAGGCAAAACAGGAGCCTGTGCAGGAGTTTCGCGTCCAGGCTGCCACGGAAAAACCGCAGCAGGAGACCCTCCCATCGGCGCCGCCCCTTCCGCCTGCAGTCGAAAAAAACACGGCCCCTTTGGCAAAAGCAAAAGAGACCGCCCCGGTGTTTCAGGGGGGAGAGTATCCCTATTCCATCTATCTCAGCTCCTTGAAAACGCAGGACCAGGCCAAGCGGGCCATTTCCGTCTATGCGGGCAAGGGCATCCAGGCCTACTGGGTGAAAGTCCACTTCAAAGAAAAGGGCGAGTGGTACAGAATCTACGCGGGCCACTTCAAAGATCGGCAGGAGGCCGAGGCTTTCGCGCAGGCCCGGGGCATAAGCGACAAGGAAATCCTGAAAACGGAATACGCCAACTTCATCGGGGCGTACGCCCGACCCGGGGACTTGGATGCGCGGGCCAAGGCCATTTCAGGTTTAGGCTACTCTTCCTACACGGTCACGGGAAGCGACGGGAAATTGAAGCTGCTTGTGGGGGCCTATGTGACCGAAGAAGCAGCCCAGCAGCAGCGTCAAGATCTCATGGCCAAGGGAATCGAAAACCAGGTCATTAGACGGTAGCAGGTTGCTGAAAGAAAGTGAGTCTCGTTACTTGTTACTCGTCACTCGTCACTGGGATATGGGCGCCTTGTATCTGATCGTTTTTGAGCAACCTGCATCAGCGTCTTTTTCAACCTCTTGCTAGAGAACATTTCGATAGCTTTTTACCGGCGGATGAAATTCCACCCATGAGTACGCTTTTCAACAGGATTTTTCTCCGGGGAACTCGCTGGGAGAGAGGTCAGGCGGCGCTTGAGTTCATCCTTCCTCTTGTCCTCCTGCTCTTCGTCCTCGTGGCCTTTGCCCTGGTCATTCCGACTCTGACTCCGAACAAGACTCTCGCCCTTGCCGGGGGAGTGATCATTTTTGTTCTGAGTTTCGTGAGCACCCAGATCGCCCTCTACATCCTGATCTTTTCCATGCTCTTGAGCCCGGAATTCATTGTTGGAGCGACGCAGGGCGCCACCTTGGGCCGGGGCATCACCCTGCGGATCGATGATTTCATTGTGGCGATCATCGGGTTCAGCTGGCTTGCCCGGATGGCCATCAACAAGGAACTGGGCCTGTTCCTGAGGACTCCTCTCAACCGGCCTATCGCCTACTACATCCTGGTGTGTGTGGCTTCCACGCTCCTCGGGGCTCTTTTCGGAAGGCTGGACCTGAAGACGGGCCTGCTCTATGTCCTCAAGTACTTCGAATATGTGCTCATCTATTTTATGGTGGCCAACTACTTCAAAGACAGGCACCAAATGAAAACCTTTGTGTGGGCCATGCTCCTGACCTGCCTGATCGTGTCGGTCGTTTCCATGACCCAGATTCCGCAAGGGGAAAGGATCTCGGCTCCTTTTGAAGGAAAAGTCGGTGAGCCGAACACCTACGGCGGGTACCTGGTGTTCATGATGAGCATTGCGACCGGGCTGGCCCTCATGGAAGAATCCCTTCGCAACCGGCTCACGGCTTTTGTTCTGGTGATCGTCTTCAGCATTCCCCTCCTGTACACACAATCCCGGAGTTCCTATCTGGCCGCCATACCGGCGGTCCTGAGCTTTCTGTGGCTGTCCAAGAGAAAACAGTGGATTCCGCCCGCCCTGCTGCTTGTCGCCTTGCTGCTCCCCTTCATGGCGCCTAAAGTCACCAAGGATCGCGTCTCCTACACCTTCACCCAGGGCATCGGGCGTCACGACGTGGTCACCGTTGCAGGGGTCCAACTCGACTCGTCCACTTCCGCAAGAATCATGAGCTGGGAAGAGGCGTTGAGAGATCTGTCCCAACATCCGGTTCTGGGATTCGGCGTTACGGGATACGGCTTTGTGGACGCCCAGTATGTTCGGGTGGCCACGGAGACGGGATTACTGGGTCTGCTCGTTTTTTTTCTGTTGCTGGCGACCATCCTTCGAGAATCCTACCGCGTTTTTAAGGAAAGCCAAGATCCTTTTGACAAGGGGCTGACGATCGGTTTCATTGCGGGTTTCACAGGACTGCTGTTTCACGCCATAGGCGCGAACACGTTCATCATCGTGAGGATCATGGAACCCTTCTGGTTCATTGCCGCCATGGTGATGATGATTCCCTCCCTCCCGAAGGACGAAAAGGTTGCGGCGCTATCCTCCCCACCTCGCCGACCGTAGCACACTGCTGAAAAACCCGCCTTTGAAGTCTGTAATGTCATTCCCGCGAAGGCGGGAATCCAGTCTCTTCTCGCTTTTCTGGACTTCCGCTGCCGGCCTTCGCCGGGACAGGCTTCACTCAGCGGGAGTGACGGGAACATGGCGTTTTTCAGCAACCTGCTAAACTGTGACCGCCGCCGGGGAACCCTTTCCTATCGAGGGAGGAAAGGTTAGCCGCCCTGTTTGAGAACGATGAGGGCGTCGACCGCCACAGGCTTGGCGCCGGAGAGAATCAGAGGGTTGATGTCGATCTCCTGAATGACCTCGTTTTCCATCCCGATCTCTCCCACCTTCACGAGGATGTCACAGAGAAGATCCAAGTCCGCGGCAGGCATGCCGCGCACGGCTCCGAGGATTTTGTGGGCCTTGATTTCTTCCGTCATGTCCAAGGCGTCGCGTTTCTCCAAAGGCGCCACTCTGAAGACGATGTCTTTGAGAATCTCCGTGAAAATCCCTCCCAAGCCGAACATCACACACGGCCCGAACTGGGGGTCCCGGGTCATCCCGGCCACCAGTTCACGGCTCCCCTTGACCATCTCCTGCAAGAGGAGGGCTTTTTCACTCCCTTCGCCCCGGGAGTTGAGTTCGTCAAAGGCCAGGAGCATTTCCTGCTCGTTCCGGAGATCCACTCTCACCATGCCTTTTTCCGTCTTGTGGGCGAGGCTGGGGGAACACCCCTTCAGGACAAGAGGGTAGCGGATGGTCTGAGCCGCCTGTACGCACTCTTCCCTGGTGCGGACGAGGATTTCGCGGGTCACAGGAATCCCGTAAGCCTTCAGGAATTGCTTGGATTCATATTCCGAAAGAGTCTTGCGGCCCTCTTGCAGAGCCTTCTCGAGGATCGAGGATTCATTCGCCATGATTAGCCTCCGGATAAAGAAGACACAGTGAATTACTGAAAAGAACAGGGAATCACACAAGACAGGACGCTACCACGAAAACACGAAGGTATGAAAGCACGAAAGAGGAAGGGGGTTACTTAAGCTCACTCGCATTTTTCGTGCTTTCCGAATTTCGTGCTTTCGTGATTGGTTTTCTTCTTGGCCCTCTTTAACATCATTCCGAAATTTCAGTACTCCACTACTCCATCACTCCAACACTTCGCGTCTTCGCATTTTCTCATATTCCCAGAGCAGCGCCAGCGCCTTGGCCGCCCTCTCCGGGGTGGGGATGTTGATCAGGGCCCCCCCCGCTTCGAGGCGATGCACCTCCTCATCCCAAATCCCGGGCGGAGCGACCAGACAGGCGACCACAGGCTTTCGCTGTTTCCACTCGAGCAGAAGCCCGGAGAAGCCGGAGACGGCAGCCCGGTTGGCGGATGCGAACATCATGAGGAGCAGGAGGGAGTCCACACGGCTGTCCTCCATGACCGCACCGATGATTCCCTCGATCGCCGCCGTGTTGTACCACGCCGGTCCCATGTCCACGGGGTTCGTCCGCAAGGCAAGGGGCGGCAGGAGAGCGTTGATCGTGCGCTGAGTCTCAGGCTGAAAAGCGGTGATTTCCATGCCTTCCTTCTCACAGATGTCCGAGGCCGCCATGGCCGGGCCTGCCTGGCCTGAGAGGATGGCGACCCTCCCTCCTCGAGGAAGAGGGCAAAGGCTCAGGGCACGGGCGGCATCCAAAAGCATTTCTGCTCCGTCCACGTAAAGGGCTCCGGATTGTTTGAGAGCCCCCTCGTAGATCTCTTGCCTCCCGGCCAGCGAGCCGGTGTGGGACAGAGAAGCCCGATCCCCGGTGCGGGAACTGCCGGTCTTGTAAGCGACGACCGGCTTCACGCATCGAGTCTTTTTCATAGCGGTTAGGAGCGTTCGAGGGTCGTCGAGACCTTCAAGATAGAGAGCGACGACCCGAGTGTCCGGATCATCCATGAGATAGGGGATCATCTCGGCGAAGCCGACGTTGAGGCGGTTTCCCAAGCCCACAATCTTGCTGATGCCCGCATTCTGCCTCATGGCCATAAAACCCATCAGGTGAGAAATGCCCCCGCTCTGGCTCACAAGGGCGATCCCACCTTTGGAGAGCCGGGAAAACTCAGGCGTGAAGGAGGCGTTCAGGTCCAGATGCAGGTTGACCATGCCGAAGGTGTTGGGGCCGATGACCGGGATCCCGGCCCGGTTGGCGAAGTCGGCCAAACGGCTCTGGAGAGCCGCTCCCTGGGAGTCGTCGATTTCCCTGAAGCCGGCCGAAATCAGCACAACGCCTTTGACGCCTT
>JALOPA010000422.1 GCA_025454125.1 Thermodesulfobacteriota bacterium | reverse complement strand
GTGATCTGCCTGGACAACTATTTCACGGGGCAGAAGCGCAACATTCTCCACCTTCTCGGCAACCCGTCTTTCGAAGTGATCCGCCACGACCTGGTGAACCCCATTTTCCTGGAAGTGGACCAGATCTACAACCTGGCCTGTCCTGCTTCTCCGGTGCACTACCAGTACAACCCCGTGAAGACTGTCAAGACCGCCGTGATGGGAGCCATCCACATGCTGGGGCTGGCCAAGAGGGTCAAGGCCAAGATCCTGCAGGCTTCCACCAGCGAGGTATACGGAGACCCCTCGGTTCACCCCCAGACGGAAGATTACTGGGGCAACGTGAACACCATCGGGCTCAGGGCCTGCTACGACGAAGGCAAGCGGTGCGCGGAGACGCTCTTCTTCGACTACTACCGGCAAAACAAGGTGAACATCCGGGTGGTGAGGATCTTCAACACCTACGGGCCCCGCATGCATCCCAACGACGGCCGCGTGATCAGCAACTTCATCATGCAGTCCTTGAGAAACGAGCCGATCACGATTTTCGGCGACGGCCGGCAGACCCGGTCTTTCTGCTATGTCGACGACATGGTGGAAGGGCTGGTGCGCATGATGAACGGCTCCGATGATTTCGTGGGGCCGGTTAACCTGGGGAACCCCGGGGAATACAGCATGCTGGAACTGGCCGAAAGCATTGTCCGTCTCACCGGGTCCAAGAGCGGCATCGAGTTCAGACCCTCGCCCATGGACGACCCGAGAAGGCGCCGGCCGGACATCCGCCTGGCCAAAGAAAAACTGGGTTGGGAACCCGTGGTGAAGCTCCAGGAAGGGCTGGAGAAGACCATTGCCTACTTCGGGGAGATCCTCGGCCGCGCATGAAAAAAATCGCCATCTTAGGGTCCACAGGTTCCATCGGGTGCAGTTCCCTGCGAGTGATCGAGGCGCACCCTGAATCCTATCAGGTGACGGCCCTGGCAGCGGGAAGGAACATGGAGCTTCTCTCGGAGCAGATCCGGAAGTTCAAACCGCTCGAGGTGGCCGTCCTGGGCGACGAGGAAGCTGAAGATCTCAAAAAACGGCTGGACCGCCGACTCGGAACCAGGATTGTTTCCGGCACGGAGGGGTTCATTCGTCTGGCCACCCTGGACGAGGTGGACACAGTGATCTCGGCCATCACGGGCGCGGCCGGTCTTGTTCCGACCTATGCGGCGATCCGGGCCGGGAAGAACATCGCCCTCGCCAACAAGGAAACCATGGTGATGGCCGGACCTCTGGTGGTCCAGGAAGTCAAGAAAAGGGGAGTGGCCCTTCTGCCCGTGGACAGTGAACACAGCGCCATCTTTCAATGTCTTCAGGGACACTCGAGAAACGATGTGCGCCGGGTCATCCTTACAGCTTCAGGAGGCCCCTTCAGGGAGTTTTCCCGTGACGAGATGGAACGAGTGACCCCGGAACAGGCCCTGAAACACCCCAACTGGAACATGGGCCCGAAGATCACGGTGGACTCCGCCACGCTGATGAACAAGGGTCTTGAACTGATCGAGGCCAAGTGGCTCTTCGAGTTGGACGTCCGCCAGATCCACATCCTCATCCACCCCCAGAGCGTGATCCACTCCATGGTCGAGTACAAGGACGGGTCGGTCCTCGCTCAAATGGGAATACCGGACATGATCACGCCCATCTCCTATGCCTTGTCCTACCCTCGCCACGTGGACACAACGCTTCCGGCTCTGGACCTGGTGCAGGTGGGAACCCTGGGGTTCATGAACCCGGACCCAAAGAAATTCCCGTGCCTGGAGCTGGCGCTCCGAGCGGCGGAAATCGGGGAGAGCATGCCCGCGGTCTTGAACGGCGCCAACGAAGTGGCTGTGGCGCTTTTTCTTCAAGGGAGAATCCAATTTCTCCAGATACCCGGTCTTATCGAAAAAACGATGAAAGCCCACACTCCGTTTGTCATCGACAGCATCGAGAAGGTGATGGAGGCCGATGCCTGGGCGAGACGGAGAGCCGCGAAGTTCGCCGAGACCGGCGGAGAGTCACACAGAGGATAAGCCAATGACCGTTCTGCTGTATTATATCATTCCTTTTATCATTGTCCTGGGCATCCTGATCTTCTTTCACGAACTGGGACATTTTCTCTTGGCCAAGGCCTTCGGAGTCAAGGTGCTCAAGTTTTCCCTCGGCTTCGGCTACAAGCTGGTGGGAAGAAAATGGGGAGAAACCGAGTACCTCATCTCCACGGTGCCGCTGGGCGGCTACGTCAAGCTGCTCGGGGAAAATGAAGAGGAATCTGAACAGATCTCTCCCGAGGACGCCCACCGGTCCTTTGACCGGCAGCATGCGCTCAAGAGAATCGCCATCGTTGCAGCGGGCCCGGTGTTCAACATCCTTCTGGCGATTTTCCTTTTCTGGGGCCAGTTGATGATCTTCGGCGAAAAAACGATGACCACCGAAGTGGGTGCGGTCACGGAAAACTCCCCGGCCTCCAAAGCCGGAATTCAAAAAGGGGACGTGATGGTGTCCGTGGCCGGGCAACCTGTGGAGACCTGGGCCGACATCAAGGCCCGGATCAAGGATGCTGCCGGCATGGAGGTGCCCGTCACCGTGCAAAGGCAAGGCCAGCTTCTCAGGGTCACGGTGGTGCCGGAAGAGAGAGTGGAGAAGAATATCTTCGGTGAAGACGTCAAGGTCGCTCTCATCGGAATTGTCGCCTCCGACAAAACCCGCAGCGTGGAGATGGGCCCCCTTGAGGCCTTGTGGGGAGGGGTGATCAGGACTTGGGACTGGATGGCGCTCACCTTTGTGACCATCGTCAAGCTCTTTCAAGGCGTCGTTCCTTTGAAAGCCCTGGGCGGCCCCCTCGCGATTGCCCAAATGACAGGTCAGGTGGCCGAGACAAGTCTGTGGAGCCTGATCCCCTTTACTGCGGTGCTCAGCGCCAATTTGGCCGTTCTGAACCTCCTGCCGGTGCCAGTTCTGGACGGCGGGTTCCTCCTCTTTTTGCTCGCGGAACTGGTGATCGGAAGACCGATCAGCCTCAAGAAGCGAGAGGTAGCGCAAAAGGTGGGGATCTGTTTGCTGGCCGCCCTGATCATCGTGGTCACCTTCAATGATGTGACCCGCTTTGACAAGGTGGTCAAGTTTTTCGAGAAGCTCTTTGGGTAACTTGATTCTTGCCATCAACACCTCGACGCCGCAGTTCAGCCTGGCTCTCGTGGACGAGAACGGTGCTCTTCTGGCGGAGTGGACCCTGTCCCCCAGGACCAAGGACTTCCGTCCTTTCATGACCGCGCTGGATCATCTCCTTCAGGTTTCAGGGGTGGCGCTTGAGGAGATCCGCGGTCTGGCCGTGGCCAAAGGCCCGGGCAGTTTCACGGGTCTCCGCGTGGGGCTCTCGGCGGCCAAAGGGTTCTGCGACGGACTGGGTCTGCCGATCGTCGCCCTGTCCAGCCTGGAAGTCCTGGCGAACCAGTGTCCGGGAGTTTCCATCCCCATATGCCCGGTGATCGATTCGAGGAAAGAAGAGGTTTTTGCAGCCCTCTACAGCTGGTCCCAGGACCAGGATCCGGTGCAACTGGAGCCGGAGACCTGCCTCAAGATCCGCGACCTTCCGGGTTTCATGAAGCAAAAAGCCTTTGTCGTGGGCACGGACTTCAATCGCCTGGGAGGGCCCATTGCTTCGGCTGCGGGCGACAGGGCGATCCTGGCCCCTCCCTCCCTGTGGAGCCTCAGAGCCGGCACTCTGGGAATGCTGGCTGCAAGGCGGGCGAGAACTCGGGGATTTGACAGGCTCCAGGATGTGGTTCCCTCCTATCTGAGACCCCCGGACATCCGTCCGAATCCCTATCCCGTATCGAAAA
>JALOPA010000421.1 GCA_025454125.1 Thermodesulfobacteriota bacterium | reverse complement strand
GCGGAAGAGACCCTCGTTTTCAAACGGGGGTTTTTAGTTATCACTAAACCCTCCACCTCTGGTGGAGGACCCGGATAGGTTCTACCGATCCGGGGAGAGTAGTGAGAGCGGATTGAACTGCGGGACTGCAGAACCTGGGTTCCCGCTCCCCGCCTGCGCGGGGACAGGCTTCATTCGCGGGAACGACGACCCTACTCTCCAGCTTTGTCATTCCCGCGCAGGCGGGAATCCAGAATTGTCTTCCGCTTGAGCCCCCCCTCTGGGGGGGCCACCTGAGGCCACCCGCTCTGCGGGTGGAGCTTCACTGCGGTTCGACAGGCTCACCGCCCTGAGTTTATCGAAAGGCTGAGGGAGCCATTGCTGATGCCTGAGCTCGTTGGATACGTCACCGTAATTGCGACTCGAAGCACTAAGCCGGAGGCCGTCGGGATGTCATTGACAGAGGTCAGGATAAATGGAAGGATAGCCTCGTGAAAGGAGTCCGCATTGAAGACCGCCTTTGTCTATACGGATCGCTATTTCGGGTATGACTACGGCTTCAGCCATCCGCTCAAGATCGAACGCCTCAAGCTGACGTTCGATCTCTGCAACGCCTATGGGCTCTTCGATCTTGGTTCGACCTCCCGTGTCGAAGGGCAGCCCGCGGCAGAGGAGGAAATTCTTCGCTACCACACACCCGCCTACGTTCAGGTGCTCAGGGAGGCCAACGGGGGTTCGCTCCGCCGCCTTTACACGCACGGTCTCGGCCCAGGGGACAATCCGATTTTCCCCGGATTGTGGGACTGGTCGCTCTTGCACACCGGTTCGTCTTTGCAGTGTGCGCGCCTGGTTTCCGGGAAAAGCGCCCGAATCGCCTTTAACATCTCGGGCGGGCTTCACCACGCCCTGGCCGACAGGGCCTCGGGGTTTTGCTATGTCAACGATCCTGTGCTGGTCATCTGCCATTTCCTGGATCAGGGCCGGCGAGTGATGTATGTCGACATTGATGCCCATCACGGCGACGGCGTGCAATGGGCTTTCTACCAGGACCCGAGGGTGCTCACGGTTTCTTTTCACCAGGACGGCAGCACGCTTTTCCCTGGAACCGGAGGAGTCATGGAAACGGGCAAGGGGGAGGGAGTCGGGTATTCGGTGAACGTGCCCCTGCATCCCGGGACGGACGACGGGGTGTTTCTGGAAGGGTTCCATGCCGTCGTTCCTCGCCTGCTCGACAGCTTCAAACCGGATGTGGTTGTAACGCAGCTCGGAGTGGACACCTTCTGGAATGATCCCCTCGCGGATCTTGAGCTCACGACCCCTGGCTTTTGCGAGGTCGTCTCCTTCATGGTCCAACGTGCTCCGGCGTTGGTGGCGCTGGGAGGAGGGGGTTACAACGTCGCCAACGTGGCGCGCGCTTGGACCCTGGCGTGGGCTCTCATGAACGGGGTCCGTCTCCCTGAGGACTTGCCGGAGTCCATGGCAGCACGGTTTTCCGCCGAGGGGGAGGGGGTGCCTCGGCTGCGGGACGACGAACGCGTAAGCCTCCGGCATCAAGCGTGCCAGGCGAGCATGAAGGAGACGCTGCGCTTCCTCGAAAAGGAAGTGTTCCCGATCATCGAAGGATGAGGGACAAGACACGAGTGATGGAAGACCAGACCCTGCCTGCCTTGAGGCGTGACCTCGAATTCTATCCCGTCCAACTGCGGGGCAAAGCGTATGTCTTGATCCGCGACCCCCTGGGGCTGACCCAGGAGGGGAAGGCGGTCGAGATCCCCCTCTACCAGTTGATGACCCTGCTAGACGGCAGAACGACCGTTCGGGATCTCCAGACGGCATTGATGAGGCAAGGGGGAGGGATGCTGGTGAGCAGCGATGAGGTGAAGAGCCTCCTGGCTCACCTGGACGAATCCTTTCTTCTTGAGTCGGAGAAGTTCAGGAAAGCGAAAGAGGCGGTCATCGCGGAGTATGTGTCGAAGAAGGTACGGCCCAGCTCCCACAGCGGCAGGGCCTACCCGGCGGATCCCCAGGAGGTGAGACAGAAACTGGATGAAATTTTGTCCCTCGACCCTGATGCTCAAAACCCGGAGGGCTCTCTGATCGCCCTTGTGGCTCCCCACATCGACCTGTCGGTGGGAGGCAGGGTTTATTCAAAGGCTTACCGGCTTCTCAAAGGCACATCGCCGAAGACGGTGATCCTCCTCGGGACAGGGCATCAGATGGCGCAGGACCTCTTCGCTCTCTCGGAAAAAGCCTTCGAAACTCCTCTGGGAGTTGCTGAATGCAACCGGGCATGGGTTGAAAGGCTGAGGGCTGCCGGAGGGGCTTCCCTAGCGGCGAATGATTTTGTCCATCGTGGGGAGCATTCCATCGAGTTCCAGCTGCTGTTCCTTCAGCACCTCCTGCCGAAAGATTCTTTCACAATCGTCCCCATCCTCTGCGGCAATCTGCAAACCACCCTTCCTGAATACACGAGGCCGGCCTTCATAGAAAAGGCAGGCCCAATGCTCGAAGCGCTCAAAGACCTTCTGGGAAGGCATGGCGATGAAACCCTTGTCGTGGCCGGAGTCGATTTTTCTCATGTGGGCCCCAAGTTCGGCCACGAGATGCCTGCCCGGTACATGGAGGCACAGAGCGAGGCGCATGACAGAGCCCTGCTCGATGCTCTGACCGCGCGTAATGCGGATTCGTTCTGGAAAGAATCCGGGAGGGTCAGGGATCAGTACAATGTGTGCGGATTTGCAGCTCTTGCCTGCCTTCTGGATATTTTGCCGGCCTGCAGAGGTTGCCTCCTCGGCTATGAGATATGGAACGAAGAGGCGACAAGATCGGCAGTGAGCTACGCGGCAATCGCGTTCACGGTCTCAGGGAAGTGACAAGTGACAAGTGACGAGTGACGAGCCTTCTTGTCTCGTGACTTGCCCTTCGACTTTGCCCCTCATTTTACTCGGGGCGGTGAGTCCTTCGAAGTTGCTCAGGACCCTGAGGCCCTCGAAGGGCTTGCGGAACCGCTCAGGGCCGTGAGCCTGTCGAACGGTGACTCGTCACTCGTCACCAAGATGGCCACTGTGTTCCGTCATCCTCTCTGACAGATTTCGACGAGCACGCCGTTGGTCTCCTTGGGATGGATGAAGGCGATCAGGGCGCCTCCGGCGCCCTTGCGCGGTTTTTCATCGATCAGGCGAACGCCTTTAGCCTTGAGCTCGGCCAGGGCCTCCTCGATGTTTTCAACGCGATAAGCGATGTGCTGGATTCCCTCCCCCTTGGCCTCGATGAATTTGGCCACAGGTCCGTCCTCGTGGGTGGATTGCAGGAGCTCTACTTCGCTGTCCGTGATGGGCAGAAAAGCCACATTGACCTTTTGATCCGCCACATTTTCAATGTCCATGATTTTCAGGCCCAGGATATCCGTATAGAATTTCCCTGCCTGCTCGATGGATTTCACCGCAATTCCGATGTGGTCGATGTGTTTCACTTTCATCTGAAAATCCTCCCGTAAAGATATTGCGCTATTGAAAATGAGACATTATTCTTTATCCAAAAGGCTGGAAGACAGAAGACAGGAGACAGAATACAGAATACAGGAGACAGAAGCAACCCCTTATCACGAAAACACGAAAGGGGAAAAACACGAAAGAAGAGAGGGTAAATGAAGTCAAAAGGCCCTTGTTGTGTCATTCCCGCGAAGGCGGGAATCCAGTCTTTCCTTAGTGCTCTGGACTCCCGCCTTCGCGGGAGTGACGACCTCGGGGTCTTCTTTCGAAGCCGTCAAGTTTCCTGTTCGATCAAACTGGCCGGCTCAGCGGCCAGCGGCTAGGCTGTATTCTGTCTTCGAACGAGGTCAAATATGATGAACGGATCGTGGGGTAGAGCGAGCCGGCCCCCGAAGAAAAGCACGGATCAATTCAAGGAGTTTGAAGCGACCGAACTCTATTGTGCCAAATGCAAGAGGGCCGTTCCGGTTCGCAAGAGGCTGCTTTTGGTTTTGCCCGAGGGGGACAAATACGAGTACCGCTGCACTCTTTGCGGCAATACGGTGGGCGACAAGCTGGACAAAACCGGGCAGTATTATGGGGTCCTTGGAAGATAGTGACAAGTAACAAGTGACAAGTGACGAGGAGGAAGGATTCTTGGTTTAACTTGTCACTTGTCACTCTTTTTTATTCATACCACATGATCCGGCCGGCGCCTTCGGTCAGGCTCGAAATTTGGCCCTCTTCGCCGGAGATGTAAAGAGTCTTGTCCTGAACCTGCATATCGGTCAGGCAGTATTTGATTTTTCCGCTCCTGTAAGCCTGAACCAGACTCGCCCCCTCTGTCTTGAAAACGACGATGCTCCCGTCATAATAGATCACGAAATCCAGGCGACCGACCAGAGGGTTGTTGGCCACGACAAGGACTTCCTTCTTCCCGTCATCATCCACGTCCATGGCAATGACCCTGCTGTTCACGAGATTTGGCGGAGGCTGATCATCGGGATTGGTTTTTCCTGATCGAACGTAATTGTTCGTGCCCCCGAGTTTCTCATCGACTCTGGCTATCGGGTTCCCCTGCATGTCCCAAGCGACGAGAGGGGCGCTGTGCTCCAGATTCGGCGCTCCCAGGCCGAGGTACTCGGTCCTCCCATCCCGGTTGAAGTCGAAAAGCGTGAGGGTGTGAATCTGAGCGCCCTTGAGTCCCGGAAGGGCTTCCTTGCGAACCAGTTTTCCGGCGTTGTCATAATCCATCTGCCAGATCGGGCCTTCGAAAAAGGCGTCCATTCCCGAGTTCTGGAAAATGACAGAGGGCCGGCCTCCGCTCTGGTTCCTGAGAACGCTCACGTGGCCGTTCTGGCGTTCGGTTTTTCGGGTGAGTTTTCCCGTCCACTCCAGGATCGAGTACTGAGCCCGTGACCCGTAGTTGCTGACGAGGTAGATCTCCGGTTTTCCATTGCCGTCCACATCCGCGACGTTGACTTTCAGGAACTCCTCGCTCGTGGACGCCCGGAAGGTCTCCTTCAACGCCAGGGATTTCTCTTTACGGACATAGACCATGAGGGCTTCCCTGCTGAGAACGAAGATCTCGCTCTGGCCGTCGCCGTCAATATCCCACACATCCATGGACACGACCCCTGCTTTTATTGAAGCCCGGCCCGTAGGGCTGAAAGCATAGGAATCGGAAGTCCGTCTGAAAAAAAGCCCCTTGCCCTCCCTCTCCGTGGAGGCGCCTGCGCCCATCTGCTTTCGGATGTCCACCCCCGCCACGATGGCCCTGAAATCGTAGACCACATCCGACAGTTTCTGGATCAGCTGGTCTTCAGGCACTGCTTCCGAGACCTTTGTCACCGCAGGTTTCTCTTTCGTGAGATCCATGAAGGAGAGATCCAGGCTGCAGCTGGTGCCAAGGCTCGTGACACTTCCGAAGATGGCGTAATTGGCTTTCAGGAGCCGGGCCAGCTCCTCCGCCCTCTGATCGGAGGTCACCCCCTGCTTGTCCGCCTCGCTCAGAACAGAATCACTGCTGATCACGTCCAACCCTTCTCCCGACATGCGCGAAGCCAGCATGGTTTTGATTCCCTGGCCGAGGTAGGCCTTGCTCGGGTCCGCGTAGAGCTTCAGAGGAAGAAGCACCACGGTCTTGTTGGCTGCGAAGACATGCAGGCACAGAAAAAAAAGAAAGATGAGGAGAAGACCAAGAATGGTTTTCCTGTGCGTTGAGAGAAGCTTGATAGTCATGGATAACTCCTGAACGAATTTAGTTGAATAAATCATGATGGCTTCGTAAGAAGTCCGAAAACGCTGTTTTCTGTCATTCCCGCGGAGGCGGTAATCCAGTCTTTTTAAGGGTTTCTGGACTCCCGCTCCCCGCCTGCGCGGGGACAGGCTTCATTCGCGGGAGTGACGGCCCGGGAGACTTTTTACGAACGCATGAATCATAGAGAAGGAAGGATTCAAAGTCAAATGGGATTCATAAGAAGAGCTGGAGTCATGGAGTAGTGAAGTGTTAAAGAAAACGGTTCACGGTTCAGGGTGCAGGGTTCACGGCAAAACCATTAAGGGTGGCGGCACTCCTTTTCCGCTCGGACCTTATCACCTAAGTCTTCCCCCGTGCACCTTGCGCCGTGTGCCTTAGACCGGAATTCCAATACTCCAATCCTGAATAAAAAACCCGGGGCTTTTGGCCCCGGGTTCTCGGAGGTGAATCAGTCTGAAAACAGCTGGCTTAGAAGTTGATCTGCCACTTGATGCCGATCCAGGAGAGGTCCCCGTAGTTCAGGTCGGCATTGCCGGAGGTCTTCAGCTTATCGTAGTCGATAACGCCGATTTCCGGAATGATGAACACGTTCTTAACAGGCATCCAGGTCATCTGGAGGTAGTAGGTGTAGGTGTTCTGCTCGATGGTCAGCTGGCTGGTCGGAGACTGGACCTCGCCGTTCTGCCAAACCACACCGCCCTCAAAGCTCATGGAATCAGTGAGCTTGAAGCCGAGGATCAGCTGAGCAGCCATGTAGTCCGCATCTTCCGACCTGTTCACGGTAGCGCTATACAGCTGAACCGAGGGGTACAGGGTTGCAGGGCCTGATCCGGCGTTGTTCGGGTTCTGGCCGTACTGGAAGGTGGCATTGACATAGAAGGGGCCGAAA